>JAGWBL010000011.1 GCA_021295935.1 Pseudomonadales bacterium | reverse complement strand
ACAATGCGGACCGAGCCACGATGGTCAGCGAGAAGGCCATCGAGCACGTCTACCCGCTGGGTGGAGTGCAGCAGATCACGGATGAGCCGTTCGGCAAGCCGCGTCGGGTCGCCGACGTGCCGGAACCGGGAACCGTCTGGGTGAACTCCCGCCTCTTTCCCGCCTTGAACATCGTGAAGGGAGATGAAGTCAAGATTGGACACAGCAGGTTCCGCGTCTCTGAAGTGCTGGTGGTGGACCCCAACCGCGAGCGAAGTTTCATGGACCTTGGGCCACGTGTGCTGATGCGCATGCAGGACGTGCCGGCTACCAGGATCGTTCAGCCGGGGAGCAGTATTCGGTACCAGTTGCTGCTGGCCGGCGACAACCGGTCTCTGCGCACTCTCTACGACAGGCTTGAATCAAGGCTGCTGCCCAACTACCGATGGAGGGATGTGCGGTCGGATGCCGACATAGGAAGAGCGTTGGACCGTGCAGAGAGCTTCTTTCTTCTGGGTGGCTCTCTTGCGGTCCTGCTGGCATGCGTCGCAGTGGCCTTGAGTGCTCACCGCTACTCGATTCGCCACTATGACCACGTCGGAATATTGAAGACGCTCGGAGCAGCTCCCGCAACGATCCAGTGGAGCTACTTCGGAGTGCTCTGCGTTATCGGCACCGCGGGAATCGCCTTGGGGCTCTTGCTCGGTGTTGCAGTACATTTCGGGTTGATCGAGGCGTTGCGCGGCTACCTCCCCGCGAGTCTGCCGTTCCCGAGCCTGCGTCCATTGATGGTGGGGTCGGTCACGGGTTTCATCTGTCTGCTGGCGTTCGCGATGCCACCCATCCTGGCCTTGCGGACCGTGTCCCCCATGCACGTAATCCGCAGGGACCTGAAGGCGATGGAGCCTTCGTCCACTGCCACCTACCTGATCGCTGTTGCGGGTGGATTCGTCTTGCTTCTCTGGTACACCGGGAGTCTCCAACTCACCCTCTGGACAGTCCTGGGAGCGGTGCTGGTGCTGGCGGTGTTTGCGGTCATCGCATTGTCGCTCCTGTCGTTGGGTCGAGTCGTCGGCACCCATGCTGGTAGCGTCTGGAAGCTCGCGCTGTCGGGTCTGAGGCGTCGATACAAGAGCAACGTCTCCCAAATCACGGTCTTCGCGTTCGCCATCATGCTGCTGCAAATCTTGCTTCTGGTTCGCACTGCGTTGCTCGACGAGTGGCAGGCGCAACTGCCAGAAGACTCGCCGAATTTCTTCCTGATGAACGTGAAGGAAGAACAGATTGGATCCATCACGGGATACATAGAGCAGCGCGGGAGACTCGCCGGCGAGCTCTACCCGCTCTTGGGAGGGCGGATCACGGCGGTCAATGGCGTTCCCACCAAGACCTACATGGAGTCGCTTGATTTCGTCAGTCCGGGGCCACGCTTGACCTCAACGCGACAACTCACTTGGATGGACCACCTGCCCGAAGACAACGAGATTGTTCGGGGCGACTGGTGGGAATCCAACACATCCATGGCGCTGGCCTCCGTCGAGAGTGGATACGCGAGCCAGTGGAACCTGGAAGTTGGCGATGTCCTGCGCTTCGATGTCGATGGCCTTCCAGTGGATGTGGAGATCGCCAATGTTCGGGAGATCGAGGAATCCGAGATTCGCCCTTGGTTCTTTTTCATTCTCAGCCCGGCGGCGATGTCGGACATGTCCGCCCTGTTCATGGGCGCGTTCTACCTGCCGCCCGAAGAGAAGGCTTCAATAGCCGACTTCATTCGAGAGCATCCCACAGTGGTCGTCATCCAGGTCGACGAGGTTCTGCAGTTCATACAGCAAGTGATAGCACGCGTCACGCAGGCCATCGAGTGGGTCATGGCTCTGGTGTTTTCGGCCGGCCTGTTGGTGCTGGTCGCGTCCATTCAGTCCAGCCATGACGAGCGCATGCGCGAACACGCGCTGATTCGTACGCTTGGAGGAAACCAGCGACTGATCGCCGGTTCCTTGGCCGCGGAATTCATGGTGCTTGGGTTCTTCGCAGGACTGGTTGGAGCTGCAGGAGCGGAACTCTCGGTGTTGCTGCTGCAACAGGAAGTGTTCGAAATGGACTACCAACCGACGTGGTGGAGCTGGCTCGTTGGTCCCCTCTTCGGTGCGGCTCTGATTGGGGGCGTAGGCTGGTTGAGCACGCGCAAGCTTGTACGGCTCCCTCCGGTGCTGATTCTGCGAGAACTCTAATGCCGTCAGGTGCCTCGGCCCAGGTGAACTCGATTGCGTTGGAGCAGGTCTCTGCATCGAGGGCGCTTGCGAAGCTCCAGCGAAAACTGCGCGGTCGCGTCGGCGCAGCGATATCAAAGTACGGCATGATCTGCGACGGCGACCGAGTGATGGTCTGCATGTCCGGAGGCAAGGACTCCTATGCGCTTCTGGACATCCTGCTCGCGTTGCAGCGCGCGGCTCCCATCCGATTCGACCTGTTCGCCGTCAATCTTGACCAGAAGCAACCGGGATTCCCAACCGATGTGTTGCCGAACCATCTCTCTCGGTTGGGCGTCGAGCACTACATCATCGAGGAAGACACGTACTCGATAACCAAGGCACGCACTCCGGCTGGGGGAACTCTGTGCCGCGTGTGTTCCCGACTACGTCGTGGAATCCTCTACAGCGCGGCGGCTGAGCATGGCGCGACCAGGATCGCACTTGGGCACCATCTGGACGACGCAGTGGAGACTCTGTTCCTGAACATGTTCTTCGGCGCGCGATTGAAGGCGATGCCGCCCAAGCTCCTGTCCGACGAAAATGGCCACGTAGTCATCCGGCCGATGTTTCTTGTTCGCGAGTCCGACATCGTCGAGTACTCGGGCCTGCGTGGCCATCCGATCATCCCGTGTACCCTTTGCGGATCGCAGGAGCACCTGCAGCGCAAGCAGATCAAGCAACTTCTTCGCGTGTGGGACAGGGACCACCCGGGACGTGTGGAGAACATCGCCAGGTCCATGGCATCGGTGATTCCGAGCCATCTGGCTGACGTTTCGTTGCACGACTTCCACGGACTTGAGGGTCGAGGACTCAATCGGGAGTGTCCCGCGAGAGCGTCTCTTGGACGCAGTGGTGCGTGAGATGAACGGGAAGCCGCACAACCGGTCAAGAGAATGAGAACGAGAGCATCGGAAGAAAGGGGTTGCATCGTTCCGCTCGATTCCTTGACCAATGAGGCACGCAATTCCTTGATCGACGAATTCATTTCGCGCGAAACCGACATCCTGACTGAGAATCGCGAGAACATGCGAGCGAAGGTGGTGGCTTTAATCAGGCGGGGAGATGCCTTAATCACGTACGACGCGGTGACCAAGTCGACAAACGTGGTGCTTCGTTCAGAATTCGAGCGACTGGCCAGGTCGGAGTGAGCCAGCGGCGATGCAGATGAACGGTCGGATCCCCGTTCTGGCAGTCCTTTGCGCCCTCTTGCTGGGGGCGGTTGCAGGCGCAGGGGGCATGTTGGTCGCGTTCCCGTACCTGTTTCCTCCCGCGCCATTAGGCGAGAGCGTGGTCGTAGTGGATGAGCAAACTCTGGAACGAACTCTCGGGGGAACGTTCCGCACAGACTCGACCGGTCAGGATACATTGCATTGGGGGCGGGGAACCGTGGAGCTCTTCGTGTCGTCGTACGGAGACAGCCTTCTCCAGTTAGGCGAGGACTTTGAAGTGGGCCCGGGCCCGAACTTCTGGATCTACCTGAGCTCCACACCCGGAATTGAGCAGGAATCCGACTTTATGGCGGACGAAGCGAGAACGCGGCTGGCAAAGCTGAAGAGCTTCACCGGAGCCCAGGTGTACCCGGTGGAACGCGATCTGGTTCTGAATGCCCGCTCGATCACCATCTGGTGCGAAACGTTCGGACAGTACATCGCATCGGCCGACCTGTCGCCTTGAGTTGCCGTTGGCGAGCTACTGCTGGCGCTGGCGGAAGAAAGCCGGAGAACCGCGCTGCGCCTAGTTGAAGCAACATCCATCTGGCACGAGGTAAACAACCGGGAGCTCTTTGGCGGTCTGGACGTCAAGTTGGAACCGGGAGCGTGCCTGTCAGTCACCGGAACGAACGGTTCGGGAAAGTCGACTCTTCTGAGAATCCTCGCCGGATTGCTTCGCCCACGACGCGGACATCTGCACTGGCAGGAAGGCATTGTCGGACTCGTGGGCGACAAGCACGGTCTGTCGCCAGCGCTGACTGTGCGCACCAATCTTGACTGGTACCAACGGATGGTCTCGACTCGGCGTGACCGAGCGCTGGTCGAGCGCGCCGCCGAAGTCCTGGACATAGGAGAGTTGCTCGATCGGCCCGTCGGCACGCTCTCCACCGGTCAGGCACAAAGGAGCGGCTTGGCCCGCCTCTTCGTCGCGAGCCACGACCTGTGGCTGCTTGACGAACCCTTGTCACATCTTGATGCCGATCGGGCGGCAGCTCTGGTTCGGCAAGCCGATGAGCACGTGAAGCAGGGTGGTGCTGCGGTGCTCGCAACGCACCAGAGCCTTCCCATCGCCACAACCAGAGAGGTGCACCTGCCTGCTACCGGATGATGATCTGGCTGTCCATGCAACGCGATTTTTGCCTAGCGATCCGCCAGGCCTCAGACACTTTGATGCCAGCGGTCTTCTTTCTGCTTTTGGTGACCATTCTCTCGATTGGCACGGGATTCTCGATGCACGAGAACTCGATCTCCTCGATCGGCGCGGTCTGGGTGGTGGCGTTGTTCGCGACCGTGCTAGGCATGGACTCGATGTTCCGACGCGATCACGACGATGGAACCCTTGATCAGTTTCTGTTGCATGCAGAACCGCTGGCGCTCTGCGTCTTGGCGCGGGTGGCTGCCTTCTGGAGCATCTCGGTGCTGCCGGTCGTGGCGCTGTCTCCAATCGCTGCTTGGATGATGGGTCTGCAGTCTGGTCTGGTACAGTCGTTGCTCGTGTCGCTCTTGTTGGGCACACCAGTGTTGGCCCTTCTGGGTGCGATTGGATCCGCGCTGGTGCTGGAAGTCCATCGCAGTGCGGCACTGCTTGCCCTACTCGTTCTTCCGTTGTTTGTCCCCGTAACCGTGCTAGGAGTGTCGGTTGCTGCCTCTTCGGTGGTCGGACAGCCGACAGCGCCGCTCATTCTCTGGATGATCGTGCTGCTGCTCGGAACCATGACGCTGTCGCCGTTCGCGACCGCCGCGGCCCTTCGAGCCTCAACGGAGTACTAGATTGGTTTCGCTCTCGACGATCTTCCATCGCAGCGGATCGTCTCGCTTTTTCTTCCAGGGCTCGGTCGCTTGGATTCGATGGTTGTACGTTGCGGGCATCCTGCTGCTGGTGGTTGGCATGATCTGGGGTCTGTTCTTTGCTCCTGCCGATCGACTGCAAGGCGAGAGTGCGCGGATCATGTTTGTCCACGTGCCCGCCGCGCACCTGTCGCAACTTGTCTACTTGGCAATCGCGGCAGCAGGAGTGGTGTGGTTGGTGTGGCGCATGAAACTGGTAGACATCTGCATGACCGCGCTGGCTCCCATCGGTTGTGCGCTTACCGGCCTCGCCTTGGCTTCAGGCGCGATTTGGGGCATTCCGACGTGGGGAACCGGATGGGTCTGGGATGCACGCCTTACTTCGACGCTCGTGCTGTTCTTCTTGTACATTGGCCTGATCGCGTTGCGGGGAGCATTGGCTGGAAATCAGCGCGCGGCGATGGCAGTCTCCATTCTCGCCCTTGTCGGTGCGGTGAACATCCGCATCATCAAGTACTCCGTGGATTGGTTCGCCACGTTGCATCAGCCCGGGAGCATTACGCTGGGCGGGCCGCCGGCCATGGCACCCGCTTTCCTGTGGCCGCTTGCCGTCAATGTGCTGGGATTTCACGCGCTCGTGGCCGGCGCAGCATTGGCGGCAATGCGCGCAGAGCTGGTTCAGCGGGATGCGAGAACCGATTGGGTCAGGAGCGTGCTCAACGTTGGCCCGAAGCAGGCGCCATGAGAGATCCGTCGTTCTACATCTGGAGCGCCTACGCAATTTGCGTTCTGGTGCTCGCATGTATCGCTCTTCGACCTCTCGCTTCCTTGAGGACTGCAAAGCGACGTGCAAGGAAGTTGCAGAACCAACTCGTCGATCACGCATGAACCCGATCCGAAAGCGAAGGCTCCAGTTGATCGTCTTCGCGCTGGCAGGAGTCGTGGCGACCGCCGCGGTGTCGCTGGTTGCCTTGAGGCAGAACATCGACCACTTTTATCCTCCGCATCGAATCGTGAGCGGCGACGCCCCCGTTGAAGTCAGGATCCGTGCAGGTGGATATGTCGAACCAGGCTCCATCGAGCGGGAGGCGGAGGGGTTGGGCGTCAGGTTTCTCCTCACCGATCGAGCAGGCGCCAGCTTTCAGGTGGCCTACGATGGTCTGCTGCCTTCCCTTTTCAAGGAAGATCAGGGATCCATCGTTGTTGGCAGGCTTGCCGAGGATGGCCTGTTCAAGGCCGATCAGGTGCTTGCAAGACACGACGAGAACTACACACCTCCAGAACTGAAGGATCTGGATACGATCCCTTGATCCCAGAACTGGCCCACTTGGCCGCTGCTTTCGCCCTCGGAGTTGCCTGCCTCATGGCCGCTCTCGGCCTCTGGGGTGGGCACAGGAGTCAGCCAGCACTCCTGCACGCGGTGTCCGGACTGGCACAGCTTCAGTTGGCGCTGTTGTTGGGGGCATTCGCGCTGCTCGCTGCTGCGTTCCTGCAGGACGACTTTTCCGTGCTCTACATTGCGGAGAACTCGAATTCGAGCTTGCCTTGGTACTACAAGATCAGCGCCATTTGGGGCGCACACGAGGGATCGTTTCTTCTGTGGACGCTTGTCATGTCCGCTTGGACTTCCGCAGTTGCGTGGGCTGGCGGGAGACTGGCGAGCGACACTGGAAACTACGTCTTGGGCACGATGGGACTTATCAATGCCCATTTCCTGCTGTACCTGCTTCTGGCGAGCAATCCGTTCCTGCGCTTGGTGCCCAACGTGCCGGTCGACGGAGCGGATCTGAACCCGGTGCTTCAGGACTTCGGTCAGATCGTGCATCCTCCGATGCTCTATGTCGGCTGGCTGGGGTTCTCGGTCGCGTTCTCGTTGGCGGTGGCAGCGCTGCTCACGCGAAGACTTGACGATGACTGGGCAAATCTGGTTCGGCCTTGGTGCTATCTCGCGTGGGCATCCCTGACGGTCGGCATTGCGCTAGGAAGTTGGTGCGCCTACCACGAACTTGGGTGGGGAGGATGGTGGTTTTGGGACCCTGTGGAAAACGCGTCGTTCATGCCATGGCTCGCGGGCACGGCGCTGATGCACTCGCTTGCCGTGGTGAGAAAGCGCAACGGCTTTCACCATTGGGCGGCGCTCCTGTGTCTGGTCACTTTCTCGCTGTGCCTGGCCGGGGCGTTTCTTGTTCGATCCGGAGTGCTGACGTGCGTGCACGCAATCGCCTCGGATCCGACTCGAGGAGTGATGCTCCTTGCGATCCTCTGCTTGGTTGCGGGCGGCTCCCAGGTCATTAATGCGGTTCGGTACAGGGACATGAAGCCCCCACTGGGTTTCGAGCTGCTGGCTCGTGAGACCTTGCTTCTGATCAACAACCTGCTTCTGATGACCGCGCTGGGAACCGTATTCGTTGGGACGATGTTCCCGTTGGTGTATGAAGCCTTGAGCGGCGGCGGGAGACTCTCAGTAGGACCCCCGTACTTCAATCGGGTGTTCCTGCCGATCATGTGTGTTCTTGTTGGGTTCCTGGCGCTTGCACCCATTCTGCGCTGGAGGAGCACTCCGGCGTCACTGGCTGTCGCAGCATGGAAACCGCTGGTGATGGCCGCCGCGGCGGGTGTCGCAATTCCTCTGCTTGTTGCTGGTTGGATCACATTTGCTGCGGTCGCCGCATACTCACTGGCGGGGTGGGTGATCTGGACACACGTCGCCGACCTTGCGAGGCGTCGAAGAAGCGCCGTCACAATCGGGTCAATCACAATGATCGCAGGTCATCTTGGGTTCGCCGTCGCGGTGCTGGCTCTCGCGTCAGCAGGACCGTACTCTCACGTGAGTCAGGTTCGTATGGCGGTCGGCGACTCTGCGGAACTCAATGGCCGGAGATACACGCTTGCGGCTGTGGAAGACACTCAGGGTCCAAACTATCTTGCCACACGAGGTCGGTTTGAAGTGGAGGGACGCTTTATTGAAGCCGAAAAACGCCTGTACACGCCGCGTGACGTCGTGACCACGGAAGGAGGCATCGGTCACGGGCTCTTCAGGGACCTCTACGTGTCCATGGGAGAACCTTTCGATGACGGTTCTTGGGGAGTTCAGCTGCAGGAGAAACCGCTCATTCGGTGGATTTGGGCAGGTGCCATGATCGTGGCGATAGCGGGGATTTTGGCGGCGTTTACCTCCGGTCGATTGCCCCGAGCCCCGAGTTTCGCCGGAGAATCTGGACGCCAGCAGTCGAAGTCCGGCGGTCGAGCCGCCACGGCACGCGGGCATGCGACTTCGGGGCCGGTGTAGTGCGGCGCGGAGCTTGGTTGGCCGCCCTTCCATCGGTGCTGGTGCTGATTCCCGTTGTTGTGTTTGTTGGAGTGTCCGGCAACGACCGTGAGCGCTTGCCCTCGGCACTGATTGGACAAAAGTTCCCTGAGTTCGAACTGCCGATGTTGGGAAGCGAACGCATCGCCACCCATCGACTGCTGGAGGGCAAACCACGGCTCGTCAACGTCTGGGGGACGTGGTGCGCTGCCTGTCGGGAGGAACATGGACTGCTCCTGAAGATAGCCCGGGAGTTCGGGATCGAGATCGTGGGAGTGAACTACCGGGACGATCCAGACCAAGCGGTCGCATGGCTTCGTGATCTGGGTGATCCCTATGTGTTCGACGTGCTGGATCGGGAGGGATCGTTGGGAGTGGACCTTGGGGTGTATGGAGCGCCTGAAACATTCTTGGTGGACTCGGAGCGCCGGATCGTTCTGAAGCATGTGGGCAGGCTGACGCCGAAGGTTTGGGCAGACGAGTTCGCACCGCGGATAGAGGGCATGCAGTAGCGGGAGTTGGCACGTCTTCGCATCAGTCTGCCGAGCCTCTCGAAGAGAAGCAGCATCGGATCAGGGGTCGATTGCATGCGCACGATTGTCGCTGCAATTCGGAACTGCAGCTCCAGCGCGCTGGTGGCCCCTCGACGGAAGACTTGGCGTCGCCCAACACCCTTGCGTATTCGATCCTCTTCCAGCGCAAACGGGAGGCAACTCGGACTACAAGCGTGTTCGTGCATCTGGCCATGCCGGTGAGCTTGGCGTTCCGCCTGCGTTGACCTGTGCAGGACACACCTTTCGGTGGGGCTCAAGTGCGGCCCGTGTGTCATCGAATCGTTACAAGGCGTCTCCTTTCCCGCTGCCTCTATTCTTGGGCGACCGGACTAGGCGAAACGCTGACCGGCTGGCAACGGGACCATGTCGCGGTCGGGCAACAGGCGGGAATCGGATCGGTTTGGTCCGTGCAGCGACAGAAGGAAATCAGCTGTCTCGTCCAATGCCCGAGGGGCGCCCAATCCTTCGAAGAGCTTCGGGAGCACGACGGGCATGCACGTGTGGCTCCTTAGGGTGTCAATCGAGCACGGTGCGCCGAGGCAGCATAGAAGGTGCCGGCCCTGGGGCGAGAGGTTCGGAGTTTGAGCCGCGCGAGCGTTAGCCCACGGACTCCCGAAAGTGTGGACCGGGACGGCAAGCGAGAAACGCGATCTCGGTCGATTGTGCCACCACATGAGGGACTCTTCCGAGAACTCATCCGCTCTGATACCTTATGTGCATGGCACTCTACGGGTGCAGCCCTCCGGCCTTGGTGGTTGCTCCGCTCCCATGGGTGTGAGTTCTCGATTTCAGCGACTTTGGAGATGTTCCTTGAAGGCGTGCCGAGTTCCTTGGCGGAAATCACTGGTGATCTTCTGCTCGGTCTTCAGCCTGGTACAACATCCGACGATTACGGCCATGGAGCTGGTTGACGAGAGTCGCTATCTTGCCTTGTTGTCCGAGCTTCGGTGTCCCAAGTGTCAGCACGTCAACCTGTTAGATTCGGATGCACCGATCGCTGAGGACCTGCGAGCAACTGTACGAAGTCTGATGGCGGAGGGAAGGTCCGACTCGGAGATCAAGGCTTACTTGCGAGCGCGCTACGGAGACTTCGTGTTGTACGACCCCCCATTGCGAGCATCGACCCTGTTGCTCTGGGCATTGCCACTCCTATTCGCAGTCGCTCGCGCCATGGTTGTATTGCGAATCAGCTTGGGCAGCAAGAACTCCCTCGAGACTTCCGATGCGAGCGACGAAACCGCCCAAGAGGCCGATTCTTGAGCAACACACCGCCGTTGCTCGCGGTGTTTGCCGCATGCGTGTTCGTTGCCGTCTGGTGGCTCTGGGTACGTGCAGTCGGGCGAAGTCGGGAGCTACGGGAGCAAACGGGCAGGTCAACCGGCATCGACGGGGATTCGCCGTCTGCGAACAACGTTGGCCGCGGCCCGACGAGGACGTATACAGGGGCCTTTCTGCTTTGGAGCGTTCCGGCTCTGTTGGTTACCGTCGGTGGCCTTGAGGTGTACTAGCAGGTCGGTGATGCTGGTGATGAATTGGTTTCCACGGTCGCCGAGGCGTTTGATGAGCCCATCGATCCTGAGCAACTTGATGACCCCATCAAGAGCCTGAGAGCTCGAGTGGAGTCGATCCCAGCTGACTCGACGAGTTGGGCCCTCCTAGTGCGTGCATTGTTGCTCGATTCGGATCATGCAGGAGCGGTCGCGGCACATCGCCAAGCCGAACTTGCGGACGCTGTTTCCAAATCTGCCGACGTGGATGCCATCCAGGCGATGCTGGCGCTGTCCGAAGGCAAACCGACCCGGGAGATTGATCGAGTTCTCACCCGCGCATGGCAGACTGCTCCCGACGACCCGATGGTGCTGGAACTCAAGTGGTTCAGTGCATCGGTTGAAGGCGAGCACGAGGAAGCGGTTGCGTACCTCGAACGTGCCTTGAGGCAGCAAGTGGATCCCGACGCTCGAAGACGCATGCAGGATTCTGCCGCGTTCACTCGAGGTCTGCTCTCTCAAGATCGACCACGAGTAGACGTGGAAGTGCTGGTCTTGGCATCGCCTGCAGAAGCCAGGTGGCTCTTGGTCTTCGCTCGGACCTCCGTTGACGAGCCGCCGGTTGCAGCGGGCCTCCGTCCCTACGAAGGACCGGATGTGTATCGAGTGACACTAGACGAGGCCTCGGCGATGAACCTGGAGGCATGGGGTGCCGGGGACGCACCACTCAAAGTGAGCGCCAGGCTCTCCAGGACTCAGGACATCGTTGCGCACCCATCCGATCTTGAACGCGAATCGGATTGGGTCAGCGCCCTCGATGCGCCTCGAGTGATGCTGGAATTCCTGGGTGGAGGATCACATGCCACCGCCGTCGGCGTATCCGCTAGAACCGGCATCGAAGTCGGGCCAGAGGCAGCCGTGTTCGTGGTCGCTCGCGGACTGGGAGACGACACCGTTCCGCTGGCGGCCGAGAAGATCCCGTTTCGCCTGTTGCCGACGTACGTGGTCCTTGACGAAAGGGACTCGATGCTGCCGGGAAAGAGTGTTCTAGGGGTAGACCGGATAGAAGTGTTCGCAAGGCTGGTGCCGTCGGGG
Organism: Pseudomonadales bacterium; assembly: GCA_021295935.1. Classification (GTDB taxonomy): domain Bacteria; phylum Pseudomonadota; class Gammaproteobacteria; order Pseudomonadales; family Azotimanducaceae; genus Bin55. Next base: position 1,840 of record JAGWBL010000011.1, on the reverse strand, counting down.
AAGATCGGCGCGGGATCGGAAGAGTTCGAGAGCGATCGTGTTCAGACGATTCCGGGAAAGTCCGTTCGCCTCAGGATTCAGCATCCGGTCGAGACCAAGCCGATTGCTCCTTGAATTGGGCGGCTTTGCGGCATTGTTCCGATGGAACCAGGTCGCGGATTGTGTTGGCTTCTCGTTAGAATGACTGACTCCTGCCAGTTCTCCGTCCGCTGCACGGGCACTCAGATCTCTCGACGTTCCACCTCGTGCGACTGAAGTCCATCCGTCTGTCCGGGTTCAAGTCGTTTGTTGAACCCACCGAGATCATTCTCGAGAGGCCCATTACCGCCGTGGCCGGTCCGAATGGCTGCGGCAAGTCAAACATCGTGGACGGCGTCCGCTGGGCGATCGGCGAGAGCTCCGCGCGTTTCCTGAGGGGGGACGAGATAGCGGATGTCATCTTCCGCGGAACGGAATCCCGTCACGCAGCCAGTCGCGCCAGCGTGGAGATGATCTTCGACAACCAGGACGGCACGCTCGGAGGTGAGTTCTCGGAATTCTCGGAGATCTCGATTCGTAGGGACGTGACCGTGGATGCTCCCTCCGCGTACTACATCAACAACCACCGCTGTCGTCGGAAGGATGTAAGGGACCTGTTTCGGGGCACGGGATTCGGGGCCCGGAGCTACTCAATCATCGAGCAAGGCCTGATCGGCGAGCTCGCGGACGCCAGCCCGCAGGAGATGCGTGGGCACATAGAAGAAGCGTCCGGGGTTTCGGTGTATCGAGAGAGGCGGCGCGAGAGCGAGAACAAGATCGATCACACCTCCGCGAACCTGGACCAGATTAGGGTTCAGCAGAAAGAGCTCAAGTCGCAGGTCAACCGGCTCAAGCGCCAGACAAGAGACGCGAGAAAGTACCGCGAACTCCAGGAGGAGGAGCGTCGAGTCTCAGCCATGCTGATGCTGATGGAGGTTGTGGATCTGGAATCGGGTTTGGAGGAGCTCAAGAGTTCGGAGGTGGAACTGACGACCCAACTCGAGACCCTCGATGCCGAGTTCCAGGACATGCGGGCGAGCCTGGAGAGTCTGCGAAGGAACCACGAGGAACGCAGTGTCGAGCTGGAGAGGGCACAAGCCAGTGTCTATGAACGTCGGGAACGCCTGTCGGAGTTGCGCTCTGAAGTCACAGCACGCAGTGAACAGCTCGAAACCGTCGCCACGAGAGATGCAGCACTCTTGGAGCAATTCTCCAATACGGTCGCACAGGAGCAGGAGGATGGGAACCGCGTCAAGTCCTTGGAACGGGAACAGGCCGAATTGATAAGTGAACTCCATGAGATCCAAGCGCAGGAAGCAGAGCGTGGCAGGGTGCTGACAACAGCCTTGACCGAACAGCGGACCCTTCAGCAGCGCTGGGACGAATTGAGGCAACTGGAGATTGAGAACGTCCGAGGTCTGCAAGCCTGCGAGTCGGACATCGCGGCTGAGGAAAGAAGTCTCTCCGCGGCGCAGGAAGTCATCCACCTCAGTCAGCAACAGTTGTCTTCGGTGCCAGGACCTGCTGCGGAGCCGTCCGATGCTGGCAGCTTGGCCCTTGCTCAAGCACGCGTGGCATCCCTGGATTCCGACCTCGAACGGAACTTGACCGACTTGAAGAAGGCGCGTGTCGGGTGTGAAGAAGCGGAAGTCGCTGCAGCGAAAACGCGAGACGAGGTCCATGCAGCACGCGAGCACCTGGCGGCGGCGCAGGCTGCTCTCCAGCAGGTGGACGATGCAGATCGCGTCCTGGCTCTTGAGGAGTGGCTCAAGAGCCACGGCCTCTATGACGCTCCCGCGTTGGGCGCCCGACTCCAAGTGAG
>JAGWBL010000205.1 GCA_021295935.1 Pseudomonadales bacterium | reverse complement strand
GGATGGGTTGGCTCATGGTCCGTTCGTGGCTGACTCCGCAATCGGATTCTAGTGCTCGACAACCCTGCTCCACCTCATGGGCGGTCATGCGAAGAACTCCCGATACCACGTTCCGTCCCGTCGCAGGTCCAGGGCAGTCTTAACCCAAGGGGCGGCTTTCACTGGTGGCGTGTGCATGTCAAACCAATCAAGCTGCCTGAAACTCTCGGGCTCTTGAAGCGCGGGCATGCCCACCCAATCGAAGCACTCGAACAGCAAGTCGACTCCCAATTCAAACGGCATCGCCGCGAAGGGCTCAAGCCCTCTTGCGATCACTCCAGTCTCTTCCTCGAGTTCGCGGCTTGCAGCGACACTCGGTCGTTCCCCGAGTCGTACGTGCCCGCCCGGCGGCGCCCAGAATCCATCCATGTGGCCAGTTCGACTTCGCTCAAGCAACAGCACTCGATGAAACGAGTCGATCAGAAATAGGTGAACAACGATCCTGTGCAGACTCTTCGTGACCGGCATGGCGCTACCGCTAAGGCGAACTAACTCAACTCGGAAGGGTCAACGTCGATCGACCAGCGAACGCCGCTGGTACGCTGTCGGCGGTCCTGCATGTCTCGCAACGAATCGTGGAGTCTCTGCCTGGATCGCGCCACGATCGCTCCCTGGAATTTCCACCGCTTGGATACCCGTTCGATCTGGGCTGGAGCAGGACCCAGCACTTCCAAGTCCTTCGCACGGGCCCCGTCGAGCAGTTCGGCCACGCACCGCTCAGCGGCCTCACGGTCTTCCGAGTCCGCGCGGACGACTGCCATGTAGGTGTACGGCGGCAATGCCGCCTCTTCCCGTGATTCAAGTTCCTGATCGATGAACCGCTGGTACCCGCCCTTGGCCAACTCCTTCAGATGTCGATTCTCAGGGTCGAAGCTCTGTATCCAGACCTCTCCGGGCTTGTCTTCCCGTCCTGCGCGTCCAGCCACCTGCATGATCAGCTGCGCGGTCCGCTCAGGGCCTCGAAAGTCGGACGTCAAGAAGCCACGGTCAGCGTCGATGACCGCCACGAGCGTGACGTTGGGGAAGTGGTGCCCCTTCGCGAGCATCTGGGTGCCGACGAGGATGCTGTTCTCCGAGTTTCGGATCTCACGCAGGGTCGAGTCGATCTTGCGTCGAGTCGTCATGGCATCGCGGTCGATTCGATAGACCTTCGAACATGGAAACTCGGCAGCAAGCGTCTCGTCGATGCGTTGGGTGCCCGAACCCAGGGAAACCAGACCGTCGGACTCGCAATCCGGGCAGGAAACGGGAACGGGGTGCACTGCACAGCAGTGGTGGCACTGTAGTTGGCGATTGGGGTACTCGTGAAGAGTCAACCTGGCATCGCAGTCCTGGCATTGGCTGCGCCAGGAGCAATCCGGGCAGATGAGCGATGGCGCGAACCCACGTCTGTTGATCAGGACCAGCACTTGGGAATTGCGGCCAAGGTGCTCGCTCATCTTGGCAATCAGGCCGACGCTCAATCCACCCCGCATCTCCTGGCCGCGAAGATCGAGGATCTTCATGCTGGGAGTGGAGATCGAACCCGGTCGAGAGGATAGATGAGACACTCGGAACCTGCCTTGACGGACGTTGTAGAGCGTCTCGGTCGAGGGCGTGGCGGAACCCAGCACGCAGGGAATGCCCAGGTGCTGAGCTCTGACGAGCGCCACGTCCCGCGCGGAGTAGCGCAGCCCGTCTTGTTGCTTGTACGACGTGTCGTGTTCCTCGTCCACGACAATGAGACCCAGGTTGGAAAATGGAGTGAATACCGCAGACCTGGTGCCGACCAAGATGCGATGCTCCCCCTTGGCGCAGCGTGTCCATTCGTGAAAACGCGCGACTGCGGGGAGTCTTGAGTGAATGGTGGCCGCCGCACCAAACCGCTCTCGCACTCGATCCAGACTCTGAGGCGTCAGCGAAATCTCGGGCACAAGCATCAGCGCCTGCTTCGACTGCGCCAGCACCTTGGCGATGAGCCTCAAGTACACCTCGGTCTTTCCGCTGCCGGTTATGCCGTAGAGCACGTGCGTTCCAAATCGATCCAGCGCCCCGGCAATCGAATCGACCGCCTCTGTCTGTTCGTCCGTGAGCGACACGGAACCCCCGTCAACTTCGTAGCGCAACTTCCTCGTGACCGCGGTGACCAGCCCCTTCCGCTCGAGTGCAAGCAGCCTTGCGCGGTCGAGCTGGTAGGCTCGTATCTGTTCGTCGACCAACGGCCCCTTCGACCGGAGCAGCTGCCACGTCTCGAACTGCCGCGGGGCGCGCCTTGCCAATGCATGCGTCTCCCCGTCCACCGCCGTCCAGACCTTGGCGTCGCGCGGTTCGGAGCGGACGCCCCGTCTCGCCGCGCTTGGCAACACGGTGTCCAAGCACACGCCGATCGGACTGTGGTAGTAGTCCGCCATCCATTGCGTGACACGAACGACGTCGTTGCCAAGCAACGGCGGATGATCGATGACCTCGAGTAACTCATTCAGTTCGAAGCGGGAATCGTCGGTGTACCCCATCACCACGCCGACCGCCGAGGTGTGGCCCAAGGGAACACGCACGCGCGCCCCAA
>JAGWBL010000204.1:3996-4909 GCA_021295935.1 Pseudomonadales bacterium | reverse complement strand
TCCTGCATCAATCCGGCATTTGCCTGAAGCCGCCCGGCGGTGTCGGCCAGCACAACCTCGACACCCCGAGCTGTTGCGCTCTCGATTGAATCGTATATCACCGAGGCGCCGTCGGCCCCTGGCTGCTGGGCAACGACGGGGACGTCGATTCTCTCGCCCCACATCTGCAGCTGCTCAATGGCGGCCGCCCGGAACGTGTCTCCCGCAGCGAGCAACACACTGTGTCCCCGGAGCTTCAACATCGACGCGAGCTTGCCGATGGTTGTGGTCTTGCCCGCGCCGTTGACCCCTGCGAAGAGCATGACAAACGGGCTTGCACCTCCAACCTGAAGAGTTCCGCGAAGAGGCGATGCCAAGCGGATCAGCTCCTGCTGCAACGCCGACATGACGGCATCGGCATTGGAGGTGGACCCTCGAGAGATCCATGGTCGGACGTGCTCGAGCACCTCCGTAGCAACATCCAACCCCACATCTCCCTTGAGAAGCGCTATCTCCAGTCGCTCGAGAACTGTCTCATCGACGAGATTGCCGCGCCCGAACACGCCTGCAAGCCCCCGAAACATCCGAGAACGGGTCTTGAGCGCTGCCTTCGCAGCCGCGCCCTCCTCCTTCAATCCTGCCCGATCTGTCAGTGCCTTATCCTTCATTGCGGTTTGTCTGCACCTGGGGAGCGGTGGGACGCAACTCCGTTCGAATTATCGGGGGCAAGTGGCGAAGACGGCGTATTCCGCTCGGGTCCGACCGCATTCGGCCGACCCCGGATCGGGTCCGGGAGACCCTGTTCAGCTGGATACAACGGGACCTGCAGGGCACGTCGGTTCTGGATCTTTTCGCGGGCTCGGGAGCGCTCGGCTTCGAGTCCCTTTCCCGCGGCGCGAGCCACGCAACGCTGGTGGACAACGACCCGGAGGCA
>JAGWBL010000204.1:0-3962 GCA_021295935.1 Pseudomonadales bacterium | reverse complement strand
GGTCGTGGAACGTTCGGCGCTGGACTGGCTGTCCAGGCCAAGGGCCGCCAAACTTGGTGTCGCCTTCATCGATCCGCCGTACGGCTGTCCCGCCCTTCGAGACCGTGCGATCTCGTTGATCAGACCGTCGCTTACGGAGTGCGCGCTGGTTTACGTCGAATGCCGTGCATGCGAGACTCCGAAGCACTGCGGCTTCGAAGTGTTTCGTCAAATGAGAGGCGGCAATGTCAACGCGGTTCTTCTTCGACGACGTGATTTCGCAAGCGATCGGTAGCTCTGTCAGGTTCGGTTCCTGACGTTCTGGCGGTTGCTACAATCCCGATTGCCCTCCAAGCGGACAGCTTCGTGGCTTCAGCGCGCGCCGTGGTGTATCCGGGCAGCTTCGACCCCATAACCCACGGACACACCAATCTCATTTCCCGTGCGCTGGAGATGTTCGATCACGTCACTGTTGCCATCGGCACGTCCCTGGACAAGGATCCTGAGCGATACCTGCACGACCGGCTCGAGCTTTGCCGCGCCGCTCTTGCCGAGTTTGGCGAGCGTGTGTCTGTCGAAGCCTTCAATGGGCTGCTGGTGGATTTTCTCAAGACACGAGACACTCGTTTCGTGTTACGCGGGGTTCGCACCCTGACGGACTACGACTACGAGTTCCAGATGATCGAGATGAACCGGATGCTCTATCCCGAAATCGCCTACGTTCTCCTGCCGACCGCCCACGAGTGGTCGTTTCTCTCTTCCAGCCGTGTTCGCGAGATCGCAGATCTGGGAGGGGACATCTCGCCGTTTGTTCATCCTGCGGTGGCGAAGCACTATCGGGCTGGCAACACCGCCTCACGCTAACGCCTTCTCACTCGCATCGGCAGCTGCCCGCCGAAGGCTCAAACTTCCTCGCTGGCACCTCGAGCAATAGACCGTCTGCCTGCCTCCTACCGTCGCGGCAAGCAACACGTTCCCGCAACGGCGACAGGCCTTGCCGGCCCTGCCGTAGACGTTGCACATTCGACGGTAGGCCCCCTCCTGACCGTGGAGACCCAGGAACACTCCATCCCGCAACGTCGCTCCCCCGCCTTCGATTGCGTCCAGCAGCAGGGCCTTGAGATTCCTCGCGAGTCTCCTCCAAGCGGGTCTCGAGACCTCGTGCGAAGGAGTCAGCGGATGGAGTCGCGAGGCAAACAACAGCTCGTTCGCGTAGATGTTGCCAAGGCCGGCAACCACTCGCTGATCCATCAGCAAGCTCTTCACCGGCGTGCGTCTGTGTCGCGCATGACTCAGGAAGTGGGTTGGCGAAACGTCATCGAGCAAAGCATCCGGGCCGTAGTGCGCCAATCGAGGATACGCACGGAACTCGCTTCCGGCGAACCAGTCGACATTGCCGAATCTGCGCACGTCGATGAAGTCGAGGGTGCGCCCACCCTCGAACGAAAACCGGAACCGTCTATAGGCTGAGTCGGCAGACTGCGGATCGTCGACAGCGAGCCTCCCACTCATGCCAAAATGGCACACGATGTGGCCGCTGGGAAAGGTGAGAAACAGGAACTTGCCGTGCCGATTGGCTTCTGTCAGCGGTTCGCGCAGGCGGGAAGGAGGGGCCACGAACCGGTGCAGCTTCTCCTTCGGTCGTGCGAATCCAACCTTGCCGACCTCACATCGCAGAAGCGTGCGATCCAAGAAGCCATCCGCGACGATTTCCCTCCGGATCGTCTCGACTTCTGGCAGCTCGGGCATGCGCGGGTCGTTGATGCCTGCCGGACAGACTCAATTCAATCGGAGCAACACGGGTTCGAGACGCCGGCAAGAAGCCAGGCATCCCAGTTCCGGCGGCTGATGTCTTCGCCAGCCAGATTCCAGCGAGCAGCGGGTCCTAGGGCTCCTACTTCAGGCGTACTTCGTTGTAGTCCACGTGCTTGCGCGCCACCGGATCGTACTTCCTGAGCTTCAACTTGCCGGGGGTGGTTCTCTTGTTCTTCGTCGTCGTGTAGAAGTGTCCGGTACCAGCACTTGATTCCAGCTTGATCTTCTCGCGCATCAGATCTTCTCCCCGCGTTTTCTCATCTCAGCCACAACCTCTTCCAAACCCTTCTTGTCGATGAGCCGCAAACCTGCAGCTGACACACGCAACCGAATGAACCGGTTCTCGCTCTCGAGCCAGAATCGGTGGCTGTGGAGATTGGGGCGAAACCGCCGCTTCGTGCGGTTGTAGGCGTGCGAAACGTTGTTGCCGCTCGCGGGTCGCTTTCCCGTGACTTGACAGACTTGCGACATTTCCAGAATCCCCTGCTGAGGCGAAGATTATCTTCAGCGCGCCTCAACCATGCAAATTGCGCGAGCCGTCCCAAGCGAAAACGCTCGGCAAGCGCGGCGCGGCCGCCGCCCGTGTGCCGTCGACGGATCGCTTCGGCTGTTGCTGAGCGCCAATCCCGCGACGCTTCGAGAGACCGAACTTTCCCTCTGGAGATCTTCAAGGAGTTGAGGTGTGCTGAGCCGAGGTGTTTCCTTTGGAAAAGGCGCAGGAACCCGAACGATTACCATTTTCGCCAGACTTCAGCAGAACGACCGCGTGCCCAAGGCAAACATCATTCTTGGAATCGGCGGCAGCATCGCCGCCGCCAAGACTCCACGACTTGTGCGTTTGCTGCGCAAGGAAGGAGCGGTTGTTCAACCGGTCCTGACCCGATCCGGAAAGGAGTTCGTCACTGCCACGACGCTGTCTGCCCTGAGCGGTCGCCCCGTACGGGACGAACTCTGGGACATGGAGGCGGAGCACGCAATGAACCACATCGAACTGGCGCGTTGGGCCGATCTCCTTGTTGTTGCCCCAGCATCGGCAAACGTCCTCGGCAGCCTGGCCAACGGCCTCGCCAACGACTTGCTCTCCTGCATCTATCTGGCGACCGCTGCCCCGGTGCTGGTCGCGCCCGCGATGAATCAGGGCATGTGGAACCATCCAGCAACTCAGCGTAACGTTGCCACACTTCGCGCTGACGGAGTGCAGATCGTGGGCCCGGCAACCGGAGAACAGGCGTGCGGGGACTTCGGTCCAGGGCGCATGCTGGAGCCGGAAGATCTGGCTGAAGCTGCGCTTCAGTTCATGGCCGACAACCGACGACGTCTGGATGGATTGAGGATTCTGGTCACTGCGGGGCCGACCCGAGAGGCGCTGGACCCGGTCCGGTACATCTCGAACGCCAGTTCCGGACGGCAAGGATTTGCGGTGGCCCAAGCCGCTTGCGAGGCCGGGGCCCACGTCACGCTCGTGAGCGGGCCAGTCGAATTGGAAACGCCTTCCGGGGTTGAACGTGTAGACGTCGTCTCAGCTTCCGACATGAGTTCGGTCGTGATGGAGCGAGTTGCAGAATGCGACATGGTGTTCGCGGTCGCTGCGGTTGCGGATCACAGGCCCGAACGTCGGTTCGAATCGAAGATCAAGAGACAGCGCTCCAGCATCCAGAGAGTCCAACTGGTCGAGAACGAAGACATCATTGGAAATGTAGGCTCCCTGCGCCCGCGTCCGTTTCTCGTCGGGTTTGCTGCCGAGACTGAGGACATTCTTGCCAATGCCCGAGAAAAGCGATTGCGCAAGAATCTCGATGCCATCGTGGTCAACGATGTCTCGGATCAAGGATTGGGATTTGATAGTGCAGAAAACGAAGTGACGCTGATCCACTCCGACGGAGAGGAACTGTTCGAGCGCGCCTCGAAACTCGAGATCGCCCGAAAGATCGTAAATCGTGTTTCGGACATCTACCACTCGGCGGCGGCGTCAAGACTTGAGTCTCTGGTCTCTTAGACCGGCTGATTCGCACCCTCCTTGCCCACAAGAATGGGTTTCATCACTCCTCGACGAACCCACCAATCCGAAAGTAAGGGCGCTTTTTCCCAGACTTGGGCTTTGTGGCATGCTGGCAGGGACGACCTACGCTAGCATACTCCCGCACGCCGACTCGTCGGGTGACGGGTCG
>JAGWBL010000203.1 GCA_021295935.1 Pseudomonadales bacterium | reverse complement strand
CGTGAAACCGTGGGAGTTCGACATCGGTTGGGCATGGATCCGAGTGTTCGAGGTGCTTGGGCTCGCAAGGCCGCACCGAGTCGGACCCGTCGTCATGCAGGAGGAGTCGAAGGACTGGATCGACCTCGACACCATCCGCGCGTTGATGAACGACCGATTCCGGGTGATGGCGCGCTACGGAAACGAGGTCATTGCTCCAGTGGTTCGCCAGGAATGGAGGCTGGCGGACACGTCTGGTCGCAAGCTCTTGAAGCGCTGCAAGACATTGTTGTGCAGGGACGAAATCATGATCGATGATGTCCAGGGACAGCAGCGTGCGGGGATAGTGAACAAGCATCAGAGGCTTGCCGAGCTGTATCGGAGGCGATTGGACCTGCTGGATGTTTGGTCGAGCCGCACCCGCAGGCCGGAGGAGGCTCTCGAGGCGTTTCGGACGTGGTGCCGTGATGCCGAGTCGTCGAAGTTCGCGGTATTGAAGCAGTTCGTCGGACAGCTGCGCCGGTACACGCTGCCGAAGGCGTCCAGGGTCACATCCTAGGCACCGTCGAGATCCCCAGGCAACCGAGCCCGGATTCAAGCGTCTGGGCAGCGTTTGCCGCAAGCTTCAGCCGGCCGTTCCTGACGTCGGACGAGCTCCCGAGTATCGGGCAGTGTTCGTAGAACCTCATGAACTTGCTGGTGAGCTCGTAAAGGTAGTTGCACAGGAAGTGCGGTCGGACATCCGTCGCGACCTGGTCCAGAGTCTCTTGGCACCGCAGCAGCTCCAGAGCAAGTGCGCGCTCCTGTCCAGTCCAGGCCCAGAGTCCTGCTGACAGCTTGCGAGCTCCTTCGACGTCCATGCCAGCTCTTGCCAGTACGCTGCGGATTCTCGAGCAGGCGTAGAGAAGGTACGGCGCTGTGTTGCCTTCCAACGACAGCATGGCATCCCAGTCGAAGACGTAGTTCTGACCGAGGTTCTTCGACAGGAGCGCGTACTTGATGGCGCCGACTGCAACGGTCCGAATCACGTGTTCGGCCTCGGTCGCGCCCAAGTCCCGTCTCTTTGGCGCGATGACACGCCTTGTCCTTGACTCTGCCTCGTCCAGCAGCTCCGACAGTGGAACAGCGTAGCCAGTGCGACTCTTGAACGGCCGTCCTTGCTTGTCCGTCACGCTTCCGAACGGGTGATGCTCCAGGCTGCAGCCGTCCGGTGCAAGTCCGGCAAGCCGAGACACGGCGAACAGCATCTCGAAATGCTGAATCTGGCGCGCATCGGTGAAGTAGAGCAGGCGATTGCCACCGAGCCCCGAAGTGCGGTACCGCACCGCCGCGAGGTCCGTGGTGTGATACAGGTAGCCGCCGTCCGATTTCTGGAGAAGCATGGGCAGCGGGGAGCCGTCCTTGCCCTTGAATCCCTCCGGGAAGACGCAGAGAGCGCCATCGGACTCGGTCGCGAGCCCTTGGCTTCGCAAGGCCTCGATGATGGAAGGCAGGTCATCGTGGTAGCTGCTCTCGCCGCGGATGTCGTCATCCGTCAGTCTTATGTCAAGACGCCTGTACAGGTCCCGCATGCTTTCCAGTGAGGCTTCTCGAACTTGTCGCCAGAGTGCGCGCGTCTTCGGTTCCCCGCGTTGCAACTGCACCACTGCTTCTCTTGCTGCATCGGCGAACGTCTTGTCCCCCGCATACTTTTCGGAACCGGTCCTGTAGTGTTCAACTAGAACCCTGAGATCCCGGAGTTTCGGGTCCTCCGCGTTCGCGAGCTCAGGGGAGACTTCTCGGATCTGGGCGACGAGCTGTCCGAACGGCGTTCCCCAGTCCCCGACGTGGTTCTGCCGTACGACCTTGTGGCCCAACGCTTCGAAGATGCGCGCCATTGCATCGCCAATGACCGTGCTTCTCAGATGTCCGACGTGCATCTCCTTTGCGAGGTTGGGCGACGAGTAGTCGATGACGACCACGTCTGGGTGGTCCGTCCGTTCCAAGGAGATGGCGTCCGAAAGCTTGCGCCAAAGAAAGTCGTTCGAGAGCCGGATGTTGATGAAACCCGGACCGGCCACATTGACCTCGCAGGCGATGTCCTCGATAGCCAAGTTCTCGACGACGGACTGCGCAAGGATGCGCGGAGCAACTCGCTGACGCTTGGCGATGCCAATGCCTCCATTGGCTTGGTAGTCAGCGAGATCCGCTCGCCTGGAGTTCGTCAGTACGGGATCGGCTTCTTCGATCCCGGTCGCGACGAACGCGTCGCGCAACCGACTGTCGAGAAGTGCTCGGAGGTTTATGCTGGCTTAGTCCTGTGCGGATGCATCATGCGGTCGGACGTCGTAGCCCGCAGGACCCTTGCGACGATGTCCCATCCGGAAGGACACCGCGCGCCCGCGCGTGAGTTCGTCGGCAGAAGTGCCCTCCGAAATGCCGTCACCGCTGAAGTACAGATCAGGCTGATCTTCACGCTGAATGAATCCGTACTGGCTCTCCGGATGGAAAAACTTCAACGTGCCGGTCATTCTTTCCCTGGACAAGCTTTTCTTGACCTCTTCGACAGGTCGAGCACTTCCATCCGATGGCGGTCTCTTTGGCCGGGCGCCTTCATGCCGATCATGGCGTTGAGTTGGAGAACCTCG
>JAGWBL010000202.1 GCA_021295935.1 Pseudomonadales bacterium | reverse complement strand
GTCGTGCTGCTGGACGTCAACGAGCGAATGGTGCGGATCGGACGCGACGCCCTGATCGACGCAGGCTGCGACACCGTTGGAGTCGTGATGGGAGACGCCGAGGCCATTCCGACGCCAGATTGCAGCTTCGACGCGGCCACGATCGGATTCGGCTTGCGGAACTTCTCGGATCGAGATCGCGCTTTGGAAGAAGCATGGCGTGTACTTCGACCGGGAGGCAGACTGGTGGTGCTGGAGTTCGCTTCGCCTCCGAATCGCGCCGTCGCAGTTCTGGCGAAAACCTACCGGCGAACGTGGCCCATCTTGGGTCGCATTGTTTCCGGCAACGCGTTCCCCTACACTTATCTTGCCGAGTCCATCGATACGTACCCAACCCAAGCGACTCTGTGCCAGATGCTAAGTGATGCTGGCTTCAAGAATGTAAGCTACGAGAATCTGCTCTTGGGCTCCCACTCCATCCACACAGGCTCGAAATGAACAAATTGACTGGCATTCTTCGCCGCACAGTCGAATCCTCGATTGCGCTCCGTCAGCGGTTGGACTTTCGCGCGGCCCAGGCCTTGGCGGATGTTCACGAATGGGTGGTCCAGATCGACGCGCCCGAGATTTCGCAGCATCTCGAATTCAGAAACGGAGACCCCAGTGTCCATGATCGCGAGGCGGCCTCGCCAGATCTGTTCATCAGCGGGTCGCTGCCGGACATCCTGCAGGCCTTGGTGATGGGCGACACAGCTGGCGTCAAGATCAACGGAGACGAGACACTGGTGCCCCTGTTGGAGCGAGTGTTCGTTCCGCCCTTGGTTTCTTCCGAGTTTGGCTCCAAGGCGCGATCGGCCGCCGAAGCGGCCACTTCGTCCGTCGTTGAAACGATCCAGGCCATTGCCAAGCCGGACAGCGAAGCGATCGGCAAGCTTCTTGACGAGCTGGCTTCCAAGATCAAGTCCGTGGCCCGAAGGATGTTGGATGCCGAGATGGACATCGCCGAACTCAAGAGTCGAGCAGGTCTGAAAGACAAGAAGTGACCTCGTTCGGCCACGCCTCCCGAATCGTCCTGACTGCTGTCAGGTTCCGGCTCGACCGTGATGTAGCGAACGCACTTCCACAAAGCGCCCGTTGGATTTGGCTGCTGCCTACGACCTGGTTGCCGCGACCTCGAACGAGCCGAGCGGTTCGCCTGCGCGAGGCCCTCGAGTCGATCGGTCCGACGGGCGTGAAGTTCGGCCAGATCCTCTCCACACGGCAAGATGTCCTTGCCCCTGACTACGCTTCCGAACTTGCGCGGCTGCAGAGTCAGGTGCCTCCGTTCGATTCCCGGGCTGCGATGCAGATCATCGAGGCGAGCTTGGGATCCCCGACAGAACGATTCTTCAGCCAGCTGGACTCGGAGCCGTTCGCCTCCGGATCCCTCGCCCAAGTCCACGGCGGGAGACTCCTGGATGGCAGTGAAGTGGTGGTCAAGGTAGTGCGGCCAGGCATCGCCGACGCACTGGACCAAGACATGAAGCTGCTCGAAGCGGGAGCCCGCATACTCACCGCGATTTCCGCGAACGCGAGACGGCTGAGACTGGAACGGATCGTCTCCGACTACAGATCACAGTTGTTTCAGGAGATCGACCTGCGGCACGAGGCTCGAAACACGCGGCAGTTGCGGCGAAATTTCGCCGGTTCCCCGCTCCTGACCGCACCGCGGGTCTACTCGCGCCTGTCGAGCAGGGACGTGCTGGTCATGCAACGCATGCGTGGCATACCAGTTTCGAATGTGAAGGAATTGCGTGGCCGGGGAACCGACTTGCAGAAACTCTCCCGCAGGGGACTGGAGACGTTCTTCACGCAAGTGTTCGAACACAACTTCTTTCACGCGGACATGCATCCCGGAAACGTGCTGGTGGACGTTTCGGATCCGAGCGATCCTAGCTACATCGCCATCGACTGCGCAGTCATCGGAGCATTGGACCCAAGCGATCTGGAGTACCTCGCACGCAACATGCTTGCGTTCTTCAATCAAAACTTCGAGGAGATCGCTCGGCTGCATCTGGAGTCGGGCTGGGTGCCGGAGGACATCGAAGTCGAGGAATTCGAAAATGTGCTGCGACGACTGTTGCAACCCATGGCAAGGAAGCCGCTGTCCGAAGTCTCCTTCGCGGGGTTTCTGTTTGACTTGTTCGCTGCCGCGAGAAGGTTCAACATCGAAATCCAGCCTCAGTTGGTATTGTTGCAAAGAACCTTGGTCAGCGTCGAGGGCCTGGGGAGGTCGCTGGATCCTGACCTCGATCTCTGGATGACCGGCAAGCCCTACATCGAAAAGTGGATCTGGCGCCGCTTCGGTCCTTCGGCGATCGCGAGACGCCTGGTTCAGAACCTGCCGGCGATCACCGCTGTGCTTCACAAGCTGCCAGAAATCGCCGCCAATTCCGCCCGCGATCGAACGATGCTCAGGCGCGGGTTGCGGTCCCAGTCCGAGCTCACCGAGCGATTGCAGCGCGACCTGGGTTCCTTGAGGCGTTCCCGCACGGCGTTTCGACTGGTTGGCGTGGCCATCGTGCTGGTCGGGGTCGCAGCGCTGTTCGCGGTCGTTACGGAGCTCGAGGTCTCGTCCCCGCTTCCAGCACTGTCGATGGCAGTGTCCTTGTCAGCCGTGATTTCAGGGATTCTCCTGGCGA
>JAGWBL010000201.1 GCA_021295935.1 Pseudomonadales bacterium | reverse complement strand
CCAAGGAACTGTCGAGAAAGGCCACGGGTATCACGCTGTACATCCTGGACGAGCCGACGACAGGCTTGCATTTTCACGACATACAGCAATTGCTGAGTGTTCTGCTGAGACTTCGCGATCAGGGAAACCCCGTGCTTGTCATAGAACACAATCTTGACGTCATCAAGTGCGCCGACTGGATCATCGACATGGGTCCGGAAGGTGGCAGCGGAGGCGGAGAAGTCGTCGCAGAGGGGACGCCAGAGGCGATCTCGACAGAGAAGGCCTCGCATACGGGAGCGTTCCTCCGGCACGTGTTACAAGAACGCCACTCGGCGAGAGCGCTTGCGTCGTAGCCAGGAGGCAGAGCGTCAACGATTCGCGGGCCGAACTTGCTCACCAGGGATCCAGATCCGTGCTCTCCCGCTGCCTCCACCGTGCTGCGAGAACGGTTCCTCCAGGCAGCCCGAACTCGTCCGTGTCGAACCACTCGTGAGAGAACCTGCGGTGCTGGGCAACGCGGAACGCAACCTCTAGTCAAAGACTCCAATCACCCTCTTCTTCGCTATTTCCGTGCTTCAAATTCGGGGTCCGTTGCGCCGTCCCCACGATTCTCCAATTGGCGGGGAAACTGTGCACGCAACCGTGACCTCCACCCGCGAGAACAAGTCGCCTCGCAATATGCACGCGCTGGCGAGAGAGTCCGAGTTTCACCCCACCTCCTTTTCACTGAAACGCCGACTATCGACCACCGCCCGCGCACCGTTCCGGCCACTCGCCGTTTCTGACTTGGCCGCCGAACCGCTCGTCCGCCCCTTTCGGACGGTCCGAACCGACGGCGTTGCACAGTCCTCTGAGCACTCTGACCGTTGTGCACGTCTTGCGCAATGCTGAAGTCATGCCGCACTGATGATCGAGGCGACCGAAGATGTTCGATAATCCACCCTGAACAGAGGACTGAAGACACCATCTCCTTACCCTCGGCATCGGGTTCGCATCGCACACGCAGCCGAAGAGCGCTTGAACGAGCCTGGTGCGGTGTCCAGTCCCCGACCATCCACGCGCCCGCCAGACCGCGGGTTCCTCGCACACTAACAGACGGAGCAAACGATGTACAAGGAGCATGACAGCCCGATTGGCGGATGCCCAGTCGTGCACGGCAGCCTGACCGAAGCCGGCAAGTCACCCACAGACTGGTGGCCAGAGTCCCTCAATCTCGACATTCTCCACCAACACGATTCCAAGACCAATCCCATGGATGCCGATTTCGACTATCGCAAGGCGGTCAAGGAGCTCGATGTCGAAGCGCTGAAGCAGGACCTGCACGACCTGATGACCGACAGTCAGGAGTGGTGGCCCGCCGATTGGGGTCACTACGGCGGTCTCATGATCCGGATGGCCTGGCACGCCGCAGGCACCTATCGGGTTGCAGACGGACGCGGGGGAGGGGGCACCGGCAACCAGCGCTTCGCTCCCATCAACTCCTGGCCGGACAACGCCAGTCTGGACAAGGCACGTCGTCTGCTCTGGCCGATCAAGAAGAAATTCGGAAACCGACTCAGTTGGGCCGACCTGATCATTCTTGCCGGCAACATCGCCTACGAATCCATGGGGTTGAAGACGTTCGGTTTTGCGTTCGTGAGAGAGGACATCTGGCATCCCGAGAAGGACACCTATTGGGGCTCGGAGAAGGAGTGGCTGGGCATTTCTCGGTACGAGGGCGAAGAGCGCGAATCGCTCGAGAATCCCCTCGCCGCCGTGCAAATGGGGCTGATTTATGTCAACCCCCAGGGTGTCGGCGGCAGTCCCGATCCTCTGAAGACCGCGGTTGACGTGCGTGAGACGTTCGAGCGAATGGCGATGAACGACGAGGAGACCGTTGCGCTCACAGCAGGAGGGCACACGGTCGGCAAGGCACACGGCAACGGCGATGCGGACGTGTTGGGACCGGACCCCGAAGGCTCCGATGTAGAGGAACAGGGTCTGGGTTGGACAAACCCGCAAGGCACGGGAGTTGGGCAGGATGCCATCACCAGTGGACTCGAGGGCGCTTGGACGACTCACCCGACCAAGTGGGACAACGGCTACTTCCACATGCTGTTCAACTACGACTGGGAGGTGACCAAGAGTCCCGCCGGAGCGTGGCAGTGGGAGCCGGTCAATATCCGCGAAGAGGACAAGCCGGTGGACGCTTCCGATCCTGGAGTTCGCCACAATCCGATCATGACTGACGCGGACATGGCCATGGTGCGAGATCCTGCCTATCGAGAGATATCAAGGCGGTTCTACGAGAATCCGGACCAGCTGGCCGACGCTTTCGCACGGGCATGGTTCAAGCTGACTCACCGCGACATGGGGCCGAAATCCCGTTACCTCGGGCCCGACGTTCCCGAGGAAGACCTCTTGTGGCAGGACCCGTTGCCGAAGGGCGCTTCCACATGCGATGTCGCGTCGGTCAGGGAACGCATCGCATCGATTGGACTCTCCGTTCACGACATGGTTTGCACTGCCTGGGACAGCGCGCGTACGTTTCGTCATTCCGACATGCGTGGAGGCGCCAACGGCGCGCGCATCCGACTGGCGCCCCAACGAGAATGGGAGGGCAACAACACGGTGCTTGCAGCCTACGAAGGGATCGCCGAAGAAACCGGTGCCAGTGTCGCCGATGTCATCGTTTTAGCGGGGAACTTGGGTGTCGAGCAAGCTGCAAGGGCAGGAGGAGTGGATGTAGAAGTTCCGTTCTCGCCCGGCCGAGTGGATGCCACGCCGGAGATGACGGACGCTGGTTCCTTCGGCGTGCTCGAACCAATCCACGATGGATTCCGAAACTGGATGAAGTCCGCGTACGCCCCGCGTCCGGAGGAGCTGTTGCTGGATCGCGCACAGCTCATGGGGCTGACCGCTCCAGAGATGGCCGTGCTTATCGGGGGCATGCGCGTCATGGGAACCAACCACGGCGAAACTTCCCACGGCGTGTTCACCGACCGTGTGGGGGCGCTCACGAGCGACTTCTTCGTGAACCTGACCGACATGCGCTTTTCCTGGCATCCGACTGGCACGAACCTGTACGAGGTGCGGGAACGATCCACCGGTGAAGTTCGATGGACCGCCACCAGGGTCGACCTGGTGTTCGGCTCGAACTCCATTCTTCGATCGTACGCCGAGGTCTACGCACAGGACGACAACAAGGAGAAGTTCGTACGTGACTTCATCGCCGCCTGGACCAAGGTCATGAACGCGGACCGTTCGACTTGAGAGATTAGAAGAGAAGATCCAGCGAGTGCTCATGAAGGCGCTTGTTGCAGCAGCAACTCCCTTTTCGGCTCAGTCCTTCGCTACGGCGGCAAACTTCTCCGAGCCACCGGGACAGGGAAGACTCGCCGGTGCTGAGCCGGTGGAGCGCCTCACTTGAGGCTGGTTTGATCCTGAATTGGGTTGTAGTCCCCATTGGCGGATGAGCTTCAGTCGCTTCGATGAGCTCGAGTAGCGAAGACCTGACCCCGGCAGACGCATTTGGC
Organism: Pseudomonadales bacterium; assembly: GCA_021295935.1. Lineage (GTDB taxonomy): Bacteria > Pseudomonadota > Gammaproteobacteria > Pseudomonadales > Azotimanducaceae > Bin55. Next base: position 380 of record JAGWBL010000201.1, on the reverse strand, counting down.
AATGGATACGCGTTGATGCTGGTGGCCACGGTTCTGTACAACTTCACGGGACACGTCACGGACGACATCGCAGAGGGCTACTGCTAAACTTCACGTCACGTCGTGCCCGCTGCGCTGCGCTGTGCCGCACAATTGACCAGCGAACAGGTGTTCGAACTTGACCCGCAGCCGCACCGATGGGCCAGAGCCAGGAATCGGGTTCTCGTGTCGCTTGATTGGGACTCGGCAGAAGACCGGGCATTTCCGCCAGAAGCGATTTCTTGAAACGTAGTATTCAGGCCGACACGATTGGTACGTGATGCCTTACCCTGGTTTTGTGGACACCTGACTGAAGACAGAGGGTTTTTCCACGATGGGAGTGAAACGACACAGCGAAGAAG
>JAGWBL010000010.1 GCA_021295935.1 Pseudomonadales bacterium | reverse complement strand
GACGTCAAGACGTGACGTAGGTGTTGGCGCCTTCCCTTGCACTCTCTTGCAGCCCAAGCTCCAAAGGACCGAATAATCGCACCCGCTCCTGCCGTTTCCAGGTGGTTGTCGAGCATCCAATCGCATCACTCCGTGGACTCGCGCTGGGGACATGATTTCATGTGCCCCGCATTGCCGCTGCTTCTGTTGCGGAAATCCCAGCACGCACTCGGCCAATTCCCGGACCGGAGACAGTCGCGTTGAGGGGTGGCGCGCCCGACAGGACTTGAACCTGTGACCTTCGGCTTCGGAGGCCGACACTCTATCCACCTGAGCTACGGGCGCAGCTGACCAACCCTCCAATCGGGAATGCGACTCTGCAGGCATGTTCAATTTGGTCACTCTCTACCACCTCACCCTTTGCCACGGATGCTGTGGGATTGGACTCTAACCGTGATCCTGAGAGAATCCTTCTCTTTTTCAAGACTTTGGGTGGGAACACCCGTTTCTCTTTGAAGAAGTTGCAAAGCAGGAGCCCCCACAGAACTCTTGTCCGTCAGGAACCGGAAGACTGCTAGGTCAAGAGGCTTGCGGCTCCGGTCGTCCGGCACAACCCGAGGCGGTTGCACCGCAAGCGATTTCCATCAGCAAGGCGCTCGCAGCCGAATGCGTTCGGAGTGTGCGCACAAGTTGCCTTGGCAGAGCTGTTCCGATCACGGGAGCTGTTCGGGGGCTGATGCCCGCCCAGCAATGAGTGCCAGCAGCAAGGCGGCTGCGCCGGCATTGTGCATGACGGCTAATGCCAGGGGGAGATCGAGAAGGACGTTTCCGATTCCCAGAAGGAACTGAATCGTGACGATGCCGGCCACGGTCCATCGCGCCGCCCCGGTCAGCATCCATGAGACCCATAGTGACAGTCCCAACACCACCAACGCGCCGACTCGATGCGAAATCTGTATGGCGATGCGCGCTTCGCTTGACATCTCGCCGCCCAAGTAGTTGGGACCGATGCCCTGGAACAGATTGAAGCCGTTCCGAAAGTCCATGTCCGGGATGAACACGCCATGGCACAGTGGAAAGTCTGGGCACGCGAGTGCCGCATAGTTGGAAGATACCCAACCTCCGAGCGCGACTTGCAAGAGGAGAGCCGCCAGCGTGACATGTATGGCGAATGACACGCCGGCCGGAACCCTCCAGCGAATCTCGGGACGCAGCGTCAGCGTGTAGTGGAACAAGAGGGCCAACGTCGCAAAGCCTCCGAGCAGGTGCGCAGTGACCACTTGAGGCCAGAGCTTGAGCGTGACCGTCAAGGCTCCCATGGCGCCTTGCACGACGACAAGCACGGCCAAGACGCAGGGCAGGACCATGCGCGTTCCTGTCCGCCACGCGAGAATCGGCAGTGCAAGGATCAGCAGCCCTAGCAGCGAGGCGAAGTAGCGATGCACCATCTCGGTCCAAGCCTTCGCTGGTTCAACGGGGGCGTCCGGAAACGCCAGTTCGCTCTGGGCGATCTCCGATTCAGATTGCGGAATGGTCAGGTAGCCGTAGCAGCCGGGCCAGTCTGGACAACCAAGACCCGCATCCACCAAGCGTGTGTATGCGCCAAGAACAACCACCAATGCCGACAATCCGAGGGCCGCCGTCGCGATCGTGTTCAGAGCGCGTTGTTGGCTGTGACTGCACTCTTGGGTGGGGTTCAACACGCTTCACCATTCAAGGGGAGTCTGACGGAGTCAGACGGAACAATGACTTGCTGGATCGTTCGCCGATCTTGATGGAGCAACGATCATCGAACGCCTGCCGCTCACAGTTTCGTGCTCGCATGATCGATCTTGCGCGTTTCGAGAGGCATGAGTCCGTACTCCGCGAATACAGAGCCAGCATCGATCGGCCTTCCAGGCATTCGCTGCCACCTCTTGCTGCTTTCGTGCAGCCTTCATCGCGCAGTTGGCCACCTCGGAGTCCTCCTGTAACAGGTCGCAGTCTAGCCATCGATGGCGCTTCAATCCCGAGGCCACCGCTGTGGCGGGTTCTCGAAGGAAGTCAGCGCCAGTGCGGCAATTTTCGCCCAATAGTCCAGCAATTTTCACCCACTAGTGCGGCACTTTTCACCCAACCAGGTCTAGCATGGACGACTGCTGTTGTTGGTGCCAACGAGTGTTGCGAGACCAGGCGCATCGTATGAGTGCTCCGCCGATGACATCGCAGGACGCAACCAGCTCGTGGTTCCACACCAGGCACCAGGCATCCGGCGTGTCCGTCGAGGCAACGGAGAACGGACCGAAGGTACCTTGGCATTGCACGGCTCGCGAGTTCGGATTCAGCGATGGTGACGCGCTTGGCGAGTTTTGCAGTTCAAGCGCAGTGCTGTTGTCGGCCAATCAACTTCGATTCGAACGCAGACTTCGCTGCACTTCTGCAAGGGCCTGGCAACTGATTTCAGATCCTTCAGCATTGTCCGAATGGCACGCGCCGACGAGGATTGAACTGAGACTCGGAGGGAGATTCGAGTTCCTTGACGCATGGGGCTGGCATATTGGCGCACTCCTGCCTGGTCGCCTGATCCGACTGGATGCGGATGCTGGCGGAGTCTCCGAGTTCAAGCTGGAACCGGAGCGAGATGGCGTTCGATTCACGCTGGAAGATGCGATGGGAACGGACTTGGTGATTCCGGACGCGCTGATCGGTGCAGGTCAGACGGTCCAGTCCGAGCAGCCTGGCGGACCAGGAACCCATTGGGCCGGTGTGATTGCTGGATGGCACTCAGGCGTCGACAAGGTCCAGAGGCTTTCGGGCATGAAACCGCCGATGCATGGCTACGGTGTGTTGGTGAACGTCTACCGCAAGCTGATTGCGGAATACCACACGGCGTGCATCGGAGTCTCATGAGACTTGTGCAGGCAAGCTTGCCGCAGTCCAGCCGGCAAGTTCTTGAGAAGGAACAAATTTAGGAGGTTCTACGTGATCCGAAACAACACTCTATCGGTGCTCGTTGGCCGCCGGTTCGGAACTGCGGGGACGGGTGCGAGGCTGCTCGCCGCCTGGACCCTGTTCGTGAGCGCCGTGGCTGCCTTTGGAGCGACGGAATCAGGTCTGAAGGTGGTTCGCTGGACACCCACCACACCCGCCGAAGCCAGCTCCAGCATCGAAATCGAGTTTGATCGACCGATGGTCAACTTCGGCCGCCGGCACGTCAACCTTGATAGTGTGCGAGTGTCGATTGAACCGGAAGTGCTGTGTGATTGGCGGTGGATCGGCGACCGCACACTGCTCTGCGAGATCGATCCCGGCAACTCGTTGGTGCCGGCCACTCGATATTCGGTAAGACTTCAGCCGGGCGTGACGTCACTCGATGGTCACAAGCTCGTCCGAGATGCACAGCACGAATTCGTCACCCACGTGGTTGAGCTGGAGGGCGTGTCCATCCATAGCTACGAGACCCCCACCAAGCCGACGATCAACGTGCAGTTCAGCCAGGCGGTGCGGCGATCGGACGTGACCGAGCGCGTTTTCGTAAGGGTGATCAAGAATGGAGCCCTTACAGGAAAGGGTTCGAAGGTTCCGGTCGTGGCTCAACCCACTTGGCATCGCGAGATCCTTGTGAAGTTGGACGGATCGTGGAGAACGAAATCGTTCTCCAGCTTCTTCGAGACCGAACGGGCTGAAGGTGAACACCGAAGTTACTACGTGCCGCGGGCTTCGGAGCATGGCGACCCGATCGGCTTCGCCCACCTGGCCCTGGCGAGGTGGGAGATTGCTCCGGCGACCCCCTTGCCGGAGGATGCGGCATTTGTGGTTGTTGCCGACAAGGTACCCTCGGTGTTCGGAGAGGAGGTAAGGCCTCGAGAATCCAGGAGCGCACTTTTTCGTACGTTGCCACCCTTCGAGTTCCTTGGTGTCCAGTGCACTGCTCCATCTGGTGACCGGGTGGAACATTCGGCGGACCAGGGGGGATTGGGCGACTCGCCAGATCGATCTTGCGATTCTCTGCACTGGGTTTACCTCAAGTTCACCTCTCCGGTTCTTCCCTCAGTCTTGGCGCGCGGAGTGGAAGCTCGCGCCGGAAGCGAACGGTTGAAGCTGCGCAAGGGCTACATGGAACGAGATGCGGCGAGTGCCACCCACCGGCTCACGCATTTCAAGCGGAGCTTTGGCAGCATGCGCGTGCCATGGAAGATCGGTCCGAACATGCAGGTTTCGCTGGTGGCGGCCAGTGCGTCCGATGTGGACGCGGGACAGGAGGATCAGCAGGCAGAAGACTTGCGCGACATCTACGGCCGGCGACTTCAAGGAAGCTTGAACATCGAGTTCTCGACGCCTCACTTGAGGCCTTGGGTGCAGCTTGGAGGTCGTAGTTCGCGGTTCGCCGCGCTGGAGCTCGAGACCGATTCCGACGTGCCTGTGTTGTCGATGAACATGCCGGAAATCCTTGTTTCCCTTCGAACGCTGGATGTCGGATGGTCGGTCCGCCACCAACAGGTCGCGATCGAACCGGATCCAGCGCAGGACATCGTGCGGTTCACTCCGCTCGGTGTGAGAGAGTTGCTGGCGGGTGCCTCCGGTGTGTTCTGGGCCTCGTCCTGGCCGTCGCAAGACGGTCGTTCACACCGCTTGTTCGGACAGGTCACTCCCTACCACGTGCATGCCAAGGTGGGGCAGTTCAGGACCCTGGTGTGGGTAACCGACTTGAAGTCGGGAACGGGAGTGCCCAACGCCAACGTCGAGTGGCTCGACGTCAGTCTCGACTCTCTGGCGCTCAAGCCTTCGGGGTCGATTGCTTTCACGGACCACGCTGGAATCGCCGTTCTGCCGGGTGTGCTCGACCTGGACGGCGGCAACGGGTGGTACTTTTGGCGCTATGGCCGAAGATCCGTAGATGTGGCAGCGGTTCGAGTCACTGGTCCCAAGGGAATCGCCTTGTTGCCGTTGGCCCGGCCGTTCAAGACCGGCGCTTGGGGGGGTCGGATTCCCAATTTTCGCGCTCCGTTTGCAGAATTCGGGTACGTTGAAGCATGGGGGACGACTGCGCAGGGCGTGTATAGAAGAGGCGACGTCGCGCAATACAAGCTGTATCTGCGAGACCGGGACGGTCGTAGGCTTACGCCGCCGCCGGCCGGCCAGTACAAGCTTTCAGTCGTCAATCCGCTTCGTGAGCAGGTGCATGAAACGGAGTTCGAGCTGAACGAATTCGGCGCGCATCATGGCGAGTTCCTGCTCTCTCAATCCGCACCGATGGGCTGGCACAGGTTCGTGGTTAGTCCGAAAGTCTCGTCCGATAGGGAAAGCGCCGATCCGCATGGGCGCGACCGCGAGTCTGCGCGTCCGACGTGGACCGCCATGCGGATGTTTGTCACGGATTTCCGTCCGGCTCCCTTCAGGGTCAGCACTGATCTCGATCAGGCAAGTTACGTTCACGGCGACGGCGTGGTGGCACGTACCGAGTCCTTGCTGCATTCAGGCGGGGCTTACATGGGCGCCGAGGCCCAGATCGCCATTCAGTTGCAAGAACGGCAATTCACGACGAAGAGCACTCCGACTGCCGGGTTCGCCGTTTCGACCCGGGATCAACGTCCTGCTTGGACATTGGGAACCGGGCGAGGGCCGACGAATTCGAACGGCGAGTTCACCTTGGCTGTCGAATCTCCTCCGGATCCTCCAGCTTTCGGCAAGATTTGGGCGACTGCCACGGCCGTCGACGACCGTGGCAGGGATGTCTACTCGAAGTCCTCGGAGGCCGCGTTCCACGGGGTGGAACGATACGTCGGCTTGAAGACGAGCGGCTGGCACTTTGTTGCGGGCAAGGAAGCCTTGGCGACCGCGATGGCGGTGAACCGTCGCGGTGAACCAGTAGCCGACGTCGCGTTGACCATCAAGGTGCTAAGAAGGACTACCAACACAGCTCGCATCCAGTCGCTGGACCAAAGCTACAAGCGAAGAGATACGGAGCATTGGGAAGAGGTTCGCCTCTGCGAGTCAGACTCGGCGAGCGAGCGCCTGGAGTGCCGGTATGTTCCCCAGCGCGCGGGACTAATCCGAGTGACAGCGTCTTGTGCGGATGATCGCCTGAGGTGCAGCGTCGTGAAACGAGTCATGTCAGTCGTCGGGCCCGGCCGGGTGCTCTGGTCGGGACGGTCGGGCAAACGGATGTCCATGGAGTTCGGCGGGCAGAGCCTTGACGTGGGCGACACAGCCGAGATTCTAGTCAAGAACCCGTTGCCGGGCGCGCAGGCCCTGGTGACGGTCGAGCGATACGGCGTGCTCGACCACTGGACCGAACAGTTCGACGACAGCGCAGAGTTGCTGAGCATTCCGATAGTTCCGGACTACCTGCCCGGTGTACACGCGTCCGTCGTCCTGACTGTGCCCCGGGCGGAAGGCACTGCCGCCGTCTCGGTGTCTGAGATCGGTCCGGTTGATCTTGGCAAGCCTGACTATCGATGGGGCACCGTGGAGATTCCCGTGGCGTCGGACCATCGTCGGCTGGCGGTGGACGTCGTCCCACGTCGCTCGAACTACAAGCCGCGCGAGAAGGTCAGAGTCCGGCTCAGGGCGAGAGCCATTCACAGGGCCAAAGAAAAGGAGCCGGTCGAGTTCGCTGTCGCGGTCCTGGATGAGGGCGTGCTGGATCTCCTGCCCAAGGGAGAAGCGTACTTTGATCCCTACGAAGGATTCAACAAACTGCGCGCACGGGGGGTGCACGATTACAACTTGCTGACCCAAATCTTGGGACGCCAGGAAATCAAGAACAAGGGGGCGACGTCCGGCGGCGATGGCGGCGGCGCGCTGGACCTCCGGTCCGTATCCCGGTTCGTGGGCTACTGGAACCCCTCGATTGCTGCCGACGGAAGAGGTCGGGCGAAATTCGAGTTCACCCTGCCGGACAACATCACCGGATGGCGTGTTCTTGCGCTTGCGTCAACTCCAACGCGTCGGTTCGGCCTCGGTCAGGGATCGTTCGTGGCGAGTGTACCGACTCAAGTTCGGCCAGCAACGCCCAACCAGGTGCACTCGGGAGATGCGTTCGACGCCGAGTTCGTGGTGACCAACCGCATGAATCGGCCACGCGAGGTCGGAGTGACGGTGTCAGCATCCGGAGACCTGAAGGGGGAGTCGCTTACCCAGACTTCCACGGTTCGCCTTGACGCAGGTGGGCGTGCGAAGGTTTCGGTTCCCGTCGTCGCGAAGGAATTGCCGCTCTCACCGAATGGCACTTCGAACGGGGCCATTCGGTTTGAGGTGCGCGCAACCGATCGACATGACAGGGATGGACTGACCCACTCCGTTCCAGTGCGGGAACTCCGCAGGCGGGAAACGTTGGTGGATTACGGCTCCGTGGAGTCCAGTGAACTCTCAAAGACCATTGAGTTCCCGTCCGGGGCTGTGCCCGGAAGCACGCGCTTGACGCTGCGTGTTTCACCGACGGTCGTAGGAGATCTCTCGACCGAGTTCATACGCATGCGCGACTATCCTTGGCTCTGCACCGAACAGAGAATGTCCCGGGCGATATTCGCCGCACATGTGGCAGCGATGGGCTCCCGCATCGCGTCGAGCAGCCTGTGGGACTCGCCCGAGCAGGAGGCCGCGATGCTGCTGCGGTCGATGGAGAGCTCTCAAGCTCCAAACGGAGGCATCGTCTATTGGTTGCCGGTCGATTGGCGTGTTGATCCCTACCTTTCGGCCTACGTGGCGCTCGGTCTTTCACGGCTCGAGGAACTCGGCCATCAGGTGCCGAAACGACTGAAGGAGCGACTCGCCGGATACCTTCAGAAGATGTTGCGGATGGGGGAGTTTCCAGAGTATTACTCGCTTCACATGTCTATCGTTGCGCAGGCCCTGGCGTTGCGCGCGTTGTCAGAAAACGGATGGGCTGAACTGTCGCGTGCGGACCTGCACCGGTACCAGGAGCGTCTCCATGTCGGTGGCGTGATGGCGCTGGCCTCGTTCATGTCCGCCGCAGCCTCGCTGAACGCTGTGAGTGAAGCGTCAGAAGCATGGTCCGCGTTGCTGAATCGAGTCAAGAGAACGGAAAGCAAGGTCGTGTTCGAGGAGGCTTCGAGGCCGGGGGCACGCCGTGTGCTCGCCTCGACCACCAAGTCGAATTGTGCAGTGCTCAGCGCGCTGTCGAATTCGATTCACCAAGGGCTTGGGTTCGGCTCCGAAAAGGAACTTGACGGGATCGCTATCGGCGTTCGGGAAGCCATGAGCATGGATGAACTCAACACTCATGACAGCGCGATGTGCTTGCTGGCGTTGGCGGATTATGCCAGTCTCCGCGAGTCGGAAGAACCGGATTTCACGGTGCGCAGCACGCTGTTGACACCGGAATCTGGCTTGGTGGCACTGGGAGAGAAGATGTTCCAAAGGTTTGTCGATGCCCCCTTCGAGGCGGCTGTCCCGGTCGTTGTCGGATTAGAGGGTGCCACCGGCTCTCTGAAACTCCGCGCGTCCGGACCGGGAGTCGCCCACGTTGGCGCTGAACTCAGCTTCGTGCCCATTTCGACGGACGACCGTGCACTGTCCGCGGGCATTCGCGTCGTTCGCCAGTACGCGGTTCAAGACGGCGAGGCCTGGCGATTGCAGGGATCGGAAGTGAAGATGTCAAGAGGTGATCGCGTGCGCACGGACTTGTATATCGAGCTGCCCGCCACCCGATATTTTGTGGTGGTGGACGATCCGGTTCCGGGCGGAATCGAACCGCTCAACCAGGAACTCCGAACCACCTTCCTGCCGTTGGAATCGTCCGACGGGATTGACAACGATCCGAATTCGTACGAGAACAGGTCTCCGTACTGGGAACCGTTCCACAGCGAGGGAATCGGGTTCTATCACCGCGAAATCGGCCATTCGAATGTCGTTTTCCACTCGGAGTCCTTGCCCAAGGGACGATATCGACTCACTTGGTACGGTCAGGCAGTGGCGACAGGATCTTTCCAGGCGAAGCAGACCCGAGCTGAAGAGATGTACTCACCGGAAGTTCATGGACGCTCGGAGTCGGCGCGAGTGACGGTTGTTGCAAGTTCCGAGTAGCTGGCGATGCGACTCAACCCTATCCTGGGGTTCTTGCCGTTGGCGGCGGCGGCCGGCGCTGCAATCGGGGTCGCAGTCATCGCCGTTGCGACAGCGGTGGAGCTGAAGCGCTCTCCGACCTCCATTCCCGAAGCGAGCGCAGCCGGGGCAGTCCCCCAGGTGCTGGACCGGCATGGCCGGTTGCTGCGGCAAACCTACCGAAACGACCGCAACGTGCACGACTTCCTCGCCCTGGAGGAGTTTCCTGACATACTGGTGCAAGCCGTGGTGCGGGCGGAAGACAAGCGGTTTTTCTCGCATGGCGGACAGGATTGGATTGCCCGCGCCGCCGCTCTTGGACAGAACCTTCGATCGGGAAGGGTAGTTCGCGGGGCGAGCACGATCACCGAACAGGTTGTCCGCATGATCCAGCCGAGCCGACGGACGATCTGGACCCGTTGGATCGAAGGGTGGCAAGCGACTCGTCTCGAGCGTGCGGTGGGAAAGCTCTCGATTCTGGAGTTCTACCTCAACGAGGTGCCGTTCGCATCGAATCGTCGAGGAATGGCGCAGGCGTCCCGAATGTACTTCGGACGTAGCGTCTCCACTCTTGGCGAGCAGGAGGTCTTGATGCTCGCAGTGCTGATTCGAGCGCCGTCTCGGTTGGATCCGCGTGCAGGATTTTCCGACGGCCTCGCCCAGCGGATGCAGGCCTTGGCTTCGGATCTGGGCTGGGAAAGTGAACTGCAGGCCATGGAGCCGCAGATCTTGGCGGACGTGGGCCTGGACGTCGATGCTTCACACTTCGTGCGGCACGTGCTCGGCGAGAACGATGGAACAGGCGCGGAAATCCGGACCACACTGGATGTGTCTTTGCAGCAACGGACTCAAGCGATCCTGCAGGGCCAGATCGAATCCTTGTCGAAGCGCGGAGTCTCGCATGGAGCAGCCTTGGTGGCGAGTCACGAGACAGGTGAAGTGTTGGCATGGGTCGTTGCGGCGCGTGACACCAACGAGGATGGGGCATACTTCGACTCCGTTCTGGTTCCACGCCAGGCGGGATCCACGCTGAAGCCCCTGCTCTACGCCGTTGCACTTCAGAAGGGTTGGGGAGCGGGCGAACCCATTGAGGACGAGCCTGTCGACGAATTCACTTCGAGGGGGCTGCATGCCTATCGCAATTACTCCGACACGTTCTACGGTCGGGTCACACTGCGGGAGGCGTTGGCGAATTCCCTGAACATACCAGCTGTCAAGACCGTGCGGTTCATCGGTGTCGAAGAAGGTGTTCGGCAATTGAGATCGTTCGGATTCACGTCCTTGGACCGTCCGGCTTCGGAGTACGGAAGCGGTCTGGCGCTCGGCAACGGTGAGGTGTCGCTGCTGGAACTCGTCAGCGGTTACGCCATGCTGGCCAGCAGAGGAAGGCTTCGTACTCTGAAAACTGTACGAGGCGACTCGAACGATCCCACAGGGGTGCAGGTCATTCCGGCCGAGGTAGCTTCGATGATCTCCGACATTCTGTCAGACGATGCCGCTCGGCAGTTGGAGTTCAGCGGAGGCTTTCTGGACTTTCCGGTGCAAACCGCGGTGAAGACAGGCACGTCGTCCGACTTTCGAGATGCTTGGGCGGTGGGGTTCGATTCCCGGTACGTCGCAGGGGTCTGGATGGGCAATCTTTCCCGGGTCCGAATGGAGGGTGTGACGGGTGCTCAGGGACCACTGCTGGTGCTGCGTGCTACCTTCGATACGCTCAACCGTCACCAGCCCTCCAGGCGACTGTGGCTGAGCGAAGAACTCCGCAGCACCGAGACTTGCGTTCGGTTTGCCAGCATCCCGGAGGATGCGGAATCGGGCTGCTCTGTCCGTCATGAGTTCGAGTTTGGCGAGGCGATCGACGCGCCCGCGGACATCGACCAGAGCGAGAGATTGAACATCTCCATGACCATGCCTCGAGACGGGATGCATTTGGCTCTGGATCCCCGCATTCCGACGACGCAACAGAGCCTGGAGTTCATGCTCGAGGGTGTCCAAGAGACTGACGAAGTGGAATGGATCGTCGATCGGGAGGTCGTGTCGCGTGATGACGGCCCGCGTCATCAATGGCAGCTCTCTCCCGGGGCGCATTCCGTTCGAACCCGAGTGTGGAGGGGCGACGAGCTGGTCGCAGAGACTTCGGACGTCCAGTTCAGGGTCTGGTGACCTCGAGAGTGTCGCCCGCCCGTGACTGCTGCCAAACCATGGTCTGCTTTGCAGCTGTACGGTTCCGCTGGCAGGCTGCGAGCTGACCAGCGCGTCCACTGCTCTCGATCCCCAGGGAGCGCGGTACATTCGCCGTTGCGAAGTGAGTCTCTCGTTCGCGCTGGCTCGGCGTGAAGCCTTGGCATGAAGCGAGCCCGACTGACGATCGATCTGGAGGCGCTAGCTGCCAACTACGGCACGTTTCGTGAGGCGGCAGCTGGCGCTTCCGGAGCAGTCGTCAAATCTGACGCCTACGGACTTGGAGCCCGTCGTGTTGTGGAACGGCTCATTGCTGCAGGGTGCCGTCACTTCTTTGTGGAGACACCCGAGGAGGCTGTGCGTCTCAGGGAGTTCGACACGGTGGAGCGCTATGTCCTCGGGGGGGCAAACGACTCCCTAGAAGTCGATGAGTTGAAATCCGTCGGGGCGTTTCCCGTTGCCAATTGCCCCGACCAGCTACGTCTGCTGACCAAGTTTCCTGCCCACGAATACGCCGTTCACGTGGACACTGGAATGCACCGATTGGGCTTCACCCCCGACGAGTTCAGGGCCTGCGAACCGAGCCGGATTCAAGCCAGGCTGCTCCTGACCCATCTGGCTTGTGCTGATACGCCTGACCATCCATTGAACCGTTGCCAGACGAGTCTGTTCGAGGAACTGACGTCGCGAGTCCAGGGAACGCCCACAAGTATCGGCAACTCTGCCGGCACCCTTCTCGGCGTGCCATTCCAGGGCGACCTGGTTCGTCCCGGGATCGGTCTCTACGGCGGAAATCCATTTCTCGGCCGCACGAATCCTTTGCGGAATGTATGCACGCTCGAAGCGCGGGTGTTGCGGGTTCGAGACGTTCCTGCCAACAAGACAGTAGGCTACGGCGCGGCGGCAAGAACTGAGCGGCCCTCAAGAGTCGCTGTGGTGGGAATCGGGTACGCAGACGGGATCCCCGTTCGGTTTTCCCAATCTGGCTCGGTGTCTTGTCGTGGCACCTCCATTCCATTGCTCGGCGTGGCGTCCATGGACATGATGCAGGTGGATGCGACCAGCATCCCTGATTTGAAGAGGGGCGAGTGGGTGGAGTTCTTCGGACCGAGCCAATCGCTGGACGAAGTGGCGCGAGCAGCTGGAAAGTCGAGCTACGAGTTGCTCACGGGATTGAGTGCTCGACTGCATCGCGACTACGTGTGACGGGGCGCGACAGCAGCATCCGTCGATGTGCCCGGTGTCTGCGCTTGGCTTGGTTGCGCCAGGCCCCTGCTGGTTCTTTTCCTGACCGCGCTGGGAGTTTCCTCGTGCGCGTCAGCAAGAGCCGAGCGGGATTTCGGTACGTTTGACCACGGTACGGAGAGAGAAGTTGGACTGCACCCGGTCAACTCCCGGCACGCTTGTCAGGTTCTCGCTGTGCAACCGCTCGTAGTCTCTCGAGTCAGCCACGATCACGCGAAGCAGATAGTCCGCCGGCCCGAACATCAAGTGGCACTCCATGACCTCTGGATGCTTGGTGACTTCGCGCTCGAAGTTGAGAAGGTCGTTCTCTTGCTGACTCTTGAGAGTGATCAGAACGAACACGTTCTCCGGAGAGCCGACTTCGGATTGATCCGGAAGAGCGACGTAGGATTGGATCAGGCCGTTCGACTCCAGTTGCTTGACGCGTCGCAGGCACGCTGTCGGGGAAAAGCGCACACGCTCAGCAAGCGAGACGTTGCTGATCCTGCCGTTCACCTGGAGTTCATGCAGGAGCTTGTGATCAGTGATGTCCAGCTTCACGATTGTTGCGTCCCAAGTCGCAGGAACCGTGAGTCATTGCACTCTCGTGTGTTGGAGGGTGGAACTCGCAACCATATTTGGCCATGGCTAGCGTATATTCGCATTCCTCTGCATCGTCAAAAGGGGGGCGCAATTGCGAGTAGGAGTTCCCAAGGAGATCAAGAACAACGAGGAGCGCGTTGGGTTGACGCCGTCATGCGTTCGTCAGTTGGTGGAACGCGGACATGCAGTGATCGTCGAGGCCGACGCGGGTGCCGGCATCGGCTTCTACGACGAGGACTACGAAGCGGCTGGCGGGCACATCTGCACCGCTGATCTCGTCTGGAAAGCGGATCTGGTGGTGAAGGTCAAGGAGCCTGTTCCCGAGGAGTATCCGAAGCTTCGGGAGGGTTTGACGCTCTTCACCTATTTGCATCTTGCTGCCGTCCCCGACCTCACGCGTGCGCTGATGGACTCGCGAACCACTGCGATCGCCTACGAAACCGTGTCCTCAGAGACGGGAGGGCTGCCTCTCCTTCAGCCCATGAGCGCCGTGGCCGGCCGACTGTCGATTCAAGTCGGAGCACACGCTCTTGAGCGCGTCGCTGGGGGCAGGGGAGTCCTCCTCGGCGGTGTGCCGGGTGTTGCTCCCGCGAAAGTAGTCGTCATTGGCGGAGGAATCGCCGGTACGCATGCCACCCAGATGGCGGTTGGCCTCGGCGCCAACGTGACCGTCGTCGAAAAGAACCCATCCAGACGGGTGGAGCTTGAATGCGAGTTCGGGGTGAAGATCGAAGTCGCGGAGTCCGAGACAGAGACCATTGGGCGACTGGTCGGTGGAGCAGACCTGGTGATCGGTTCCGTGTTGGTGCCGGGCGCCTCGGCACCGAAACTTGTGACCGCCGACATGGTGCGGTCCATGGAACGGGGATCTGCGCTTGTCGACATCGCCATTGATCAAGGCGGATGCTTCGAAACGAGTCGTCCGACTACGCACGACGACCCGACCTACATTTGGGAAGGCGTGGTTCACTACTGCGTCACAAACATGCCAGGGACAGTGTCCCGAACTTCGACCCAAGCCTTGACTGCCGTCACCATGCCATATGTCTTGAAGATCGCCGACCGCGGGTGGAGAGCCGTGGCCGTTGCAGATCGACACTTCCCAAACGGCCTGAAGGTACACGACGGGCTCGT
>JAGWBL010000200.1 GCA_021295935.1 Pseudomonadales bacterium | reverse complement strand
GCTGGCGGTAAACGGAGAGATCTTCACTGGACAGGGAAGTTCCATCAACCGATGTGCTGCAAAGTCCGTGCGGGTGCTGGTGGTAGGCAACCCGGCGAACACGAACTGCCTCATCGCGCAGAAGCACGCTCCGGACATCGATCCTCGACAGTTTTCCGCCATGACCCGTCTCGATCAGAATCGTGCGGCGGCCCAGCTCTCATCCAAGTTGGGTTGCGACGTTGCCGATGTGTCGGGACTGGCGGTGTGGGGCAACCACTCCTCGACGATGTTTCCAGACTTGGTCAATGCCAAGGTTGCAGGGACTTCCGCCATGGACCTCGTGAGCCAGGACTGGTACGAAGCCGAGTTCATTCCGACGATCCAGCAACGTGGCGCCTCGATCATAGCGGCGCGCGGTTCCTCCAGCGCAGCATCCGCAGCAAACGCCGCTGTGGCTCACATGCGAGACTGGGTCCAAGGCTCTTGTGGCGAGACCGTCAGCATGGGCGTTCTGGCGGATGGCTCCTACGGCATTGCGGACGACGTGATGTTTTCGTTTCCGATTGCGTGCATGAACGGCGATTGGCAGGTGATTTCGGACCTGGAAGTCCCCGAGTTCAGCCGTGAGAGGATCGAGACGACTCGCAGGGAATTGCTGTGCGAACGAGCGGCCGTCGAGCATTTGCTGTAGATCGCTGAGCGTTGTGAGGGCTCAAGTGGCGCCAGCGGTCAGCGAGCTGGCAATGGTGAGGAGCGTTGCGTCCTGGACTGGTGCGGGCCGGGTCGCGATCGCGACAGCCCTCGCCTGGTTCGTTGGCGGTTCGCCGAGGCATCGTCAGCCAATGGCTTCAGACAGGCATCGAAGAGGGATGTCTTCGTGAAGTGGATGTCGTTCCGCTACCAAGGTCGGGAATCCTTCGGATTCGTCGACGCCGCAGACAGTGTCGTTGATGTAGGGGCGACTGGTGAATGGAGCTCCCTGAAGCAGGCGCTGGGCGCGGATGCGCTGGAGCATCTGCCTTCCACGTGTGTCCATGCCCCTGTCCATCGACTCGCGGATGTGCAGTACTTGCCTCCGATTCCCGATCCCGACAAGATTCTCTGTGTTGGACTCAACTATCGGGATCACCAGAAGGAGACAGGGCGAGGCGGAGAGCGGCATCCGACGATTTTCACTCGCTTCGCCAACTCGCAGGTGGGTCACCTTTGCCAGATCCATCGCCCACACGAGTCTCCTACGCTCGACTATGAAGGCGAGATTGCCTTGGTCATTCGGAAACCGGGTCGCCGCATACCGAAGGACGCGTGGCTGGATTACGTGTTCGGGTTTTCGGCCTACAACGATGCCAGCGTGCGGGAGTATCAGCGACACACGAGTCAGTTCACCCCGGGGAAGAATTTCGTGCGAACCGGAGGGTTTGGCCCTTGGATCGCGACCACAGACGAGGTTGGCGACCCGGAAAGCCTCACCGTTGCGACGTTCGTCGATGGAGAAGAGCGCCAGCGTGCCTCTTCCTCCCAAATGGTGTTTGGATTTGGTGAGCTAATTGTCTACTGTTCAACGTTTACTGAACTCGCCCCTGGAGATGTGATCGTCACCGGCACGCCCGGAGGGGTTGGGGCGGCCCGCGAACAGCGTTCGTACCTGCAACTTGGGAGCACGGTGGAAGTTGTCGTGGATCCAGTCGGGACCTTGGTCAACACGATTGGCACCGGGTAATGGAGCATGGTTCGCTCCGTCACACGCGGTGCCGCAGTTTGTGCTGGGTGACGCGAATGGAGTTCGGCTCTCAGCCGGACTTGGCACATCCCGCTAGTCGACCCTTGCTCACAGATCGAGTGTAGAACTACCCACTGTTGAACTGGCACAAGGAGAGGGCAGGGTGGAGCCAGACAACGACTTCGCCGGTGCCGCGCTCGTCAACCGTTGCTGGAGGATTCCGTTTCACGTATGTGTCGAAGACGTGTCCGCCTCCAAGTGCGCCCTCGTGGTCGACGAAGTGTCTTGGGCGGCTTCTGCGTCAACGATGAAGTCGGGCTGCACATGCCACGACAGCCCGTCGGAGTCGAATATGTCGCTGCAGGCGCTCGCTGAAGCGAACTACACGGATGCATGCATGCCACTGTGGGCCGCGTGTGTGCGAAGACATCGCAAGAGCCCGAATTGAACGACGCCCGTCCTCGGAGGTGTTGACGAGGTGAGGTGTCGTGTACTCGCTGGTGCAGGGACAGGTCGTGTTGGAGGTCGCTTTGGCTGTCAACACAAACTTGGACAGTCTCTCCAAGACATCGAATGGGAGCGAGATCACGGTTTCGCTTCCTCGAACCTTGAATCTCGAAGATTCGTGCTGAAGGCGCCCCGCAATGCCAGTTCGCCGGCGGCTGCCTACCATGCTGAGAGCCTCCGTCCACCTTGGTGTCGAAGGGGTCTTGGCGCGAGAAACGCAAGGTGCCACTAAGCCTTGCTGATACGGCCAGGTGGCCTTCATGTTCGGGATGGATTGAGCATGCGAGAATTCTGCTCTCGCCAGCGTAGTTCACTGGAAGTTCGGGATACCCATTGGACTGACTTCCCACAGCACGTGGGCCGTCAAGGCAACGGGATGGGGATCGATGTACCACTTCGGTTCGACGTCTCGCTCGCGATCCAGCAACCCTGATTTCCACATCGTGCCGGGGCTTCTCATGCGCGCGGATCGACTCTTTCGAATTCCCTGACCTCGTTCTCGTCAGCCGCAGCCGATG
>JAGWBL010000009.1 GCA_021295935.1 Pseudomonadales bacterium | reverse complement strand
GAACGACAAGCTTCTGACGGAGATGGGCGAGGACAATCTGCTGTTCGATGCGTTCCGTGCGGCGGATGAAGTGCTTTGCGGGGCAGTGCAGGGAATCGCCGATCTCGTCAATCATGTGGGCCACATAAATCTGGACTTCGCTGACGTCAAGACTGTGATGAGCGAGCCTGGAATGGCCGTGATCGGTTCGTGCTCCGCTTCGGGAGACGAGCGTGCGACGCACGCGACGGAGGGTGCGCTCAGAAGTCCGTTGCTGGAGGAAATCGATTTGGGATCTTCGAAGGCGGCGCTGATCAACGTGAGTTGCAATCCGCAGACGCTGAAGAGCAGCGAGTACAAGGATGTGGGCGAGGTCGCGAGGGAATATCTCACCGAGGGTGTGCGGCCGATGATTGGTCTGGTCGCGCAGGAATCGCTCGGCGACGCCATGCGCGTGACGGTTGTCGTGACGGGCATCACGCCCTTTGGCGCTGCGCCGCCCGAATCCAAGGAGGTCAAGGAGCCCGCACTTCGATTCAGTTCCGCGAGACCCAAGCCCGTGGGTGGAGACAATTCTGAAGAGACTCCCAACGTGCCTCGAACTTCCCAAGCAACGAGGAATTCGAGATTGGTCAGGGACAGCGACTACGTTGACGTGCCGTCGTTTCTCCGACACCAAGTGGAGTAGCGCGAGCCGGCTGGCCCAACTGAAACGTGAGGAATTGTCATGAGCGAGTCCGATATCGAGTTGGTGGAAGGAAGCGACAAGGTCTTTCGCGATCTGGGCGATCCCCAAGCGGAATTTCGCTACGGCGTGGCGATCCTGCCTGTCGGCAAACGACGAGCGGATTCTCCCGTTCGACAGCACCGCGGCCCGAGCCTACGGGGAGATCGCGGCCGACCGCCGCTGCGCTGGCCTGCGACCGGATCTCGCAAGACTCCGCTCCAAGCACCTCTCTTGCCCTGCTAGATTGGTGCCATGGGCCAACGCGGACGACCTAGCACCGCAGGATTCCTCGCTGTCGGCGGCGGGAATCTCTACTATGAGGTCGAAGGGGCGGGAGAAGCGCTGGTTCTCATCCACGGGTGGCTTGGAAACCTGCGCATGTGGGATTTTCAAGCGCAGGCGCTTGCCGGCAGCCACCGAGTTGTCCGCTGTGACATGCGCGGGTTCGGCCGCAGCACAACCGAGCATGTCGAGTTCGCCTATTGGGCGGATGTCGCCGCACTGCTCGACCACCTCGGAGTCGATCGAGCTCACATTGTCGGCCAATCGTTCGGAGGTACGATAGCGTTGGATCTCGCGTTGGCTCGGCCAGCTTGCGTAGCCACGCTCACGAGCGTTGCCGGTGGTATCGGCGGCTACCGTCCAGACCTTGATCTCGAAGAAGACAACGTGCCCCGGAGTGACTTGGACCGGCTCTGGGACGAGAAGAAGTGGGTCGAGCTGGCAGAGCTCGAGACGCAGATCTGGGTAGACGGTTGGGGCCAACCGACCACGCGGGTGGGCCGGACACTCCGAGACAGCATCAAGGCGGATGTGCTTTCGACGTACCAGGCGGAGAACGAGGAGGGTCTGCCGCAGCCACTCGAGCCTCGGGCAGCGGATCGTCTTGGGGAGCTGACTGTGCCGCTTCTCGTCATGATTGGGACCTTGGATGAAGTCCGGAGTCGCGCCACGGCGGCTCATCTGGTCGCCTCCGTGTCCGAGAGCCGATGCGTCGAGGTCGCCGGCGTGGCTCACATGATCCAGCTCGAAGCGCCGGAGCGTGTGAGCGAAGAGCTGCGCGACTTCATCCAGGATCATCCACTCTGACTTCCGATCCTGTGCCGCAGGTCTTTTCCAAGCTCTTTGGGGTGGACCCACAAGTACTCCGGGCCTTATTCTCTGAGCAAGGTCTGGAGCCCCGGAAGTTCCAGGACCCTGCGCCCTGTGCCTAGGCGACGTTTGCAAAGAGGCTGGAGAGTTGCCCCTCGAACTCTTTCAGCGACCGGCACCCCAGTTCCGAACGGGACCGGCGCGAGTTGCAGCTTCCTTCATTGCATTCAATCACCCGATTGCGGGTCTCTTTCTTCGGCAGCCTTTCGCCGCCGCGCCGTTACCTCCAAAGCTCCCAGCATCTGAGAAATGGTCTGCTTGGAGGACATGTGCCAGCCAACGATCCGTCGGGAACAGGCATCCAGAATTACCGCCAGATAGAGGGATCCGTCACTCGTGGGAATCCAGGGTGCGTCCGACACTTGGAGGGTGGTCTATGTCACGGAGCGGGCTGGACGGCTCTGGGTGGTCCAGGCATTTCGGAAGAAGTTGAAAATGGGCGCTATTGCGCCGAAGCCCGAGATCGATCGGCTGGCCCATGCCGGCGGCACTGTGGTCTTCTGGCGAGCTCGTTGAGGGCTTGCGGCGCCGGTTGCGTCGGAGACGGTGGCCGGGGCGCCCCTGTGCTACTCTGGCAAGCGACCGGCCGGCTCGACTCGCACGCGCACGCCTGTGACCCTCGCGAAGATCGAGAGATCCGTCACTCGATCGAGGATGCGCTTCTGGTCAAGACGGATCTTCGAGGCCCACGCGGAACTGTCGACAACCAGCACTAGCTGTGCGCCCTTGACCGCGGCAGCCAAGCAGTGGCTGGCATAATCTCTCGGCATGACTCGTTTCACAACGCGGGTCACTTCCTTCGCCGCCGCGGCATCGTCCATTACCTTCTTGAGTCGCGAACCGTGTTCGTTGCGTGTGGTCCGCACATTGAGAATCGAACTGAACTTCACCAGGCGTGACCGTCGAGTCTCCCGGTTGCGCAGTTCGCGATCGGGGGGCATGCCGGGAATTGGTGTCGAGGAATCGCTCAGAGTGCCGAGGTCCGTTGGAGGGGCATGAAGTCTGCGGAAAGCGCGTTTCTAGTGTAGCGAATCCTCCGGAGACTCTCACCGAGATCCGCGGTTCTCGCGCTTGGCTTCGATTGGGTGTGGGCTCGAGTCCAAGAGCGAGGAAATTGTTCGAAGTACCGGGCATCCAAGGAGCGGGCACCTACCCCAAATAGAATCTCTTGTCTTCAACTTTTCTCCCCGACTCATGATCGTCAGGGCATTCGCTCGCATACTTGGCAACCGGAACAGCCGGGAACTTGCTCGCATGGGCAAGCAGGTTCGCCTCGTCAACGAGTTGGCGAAAGCGTCCTCGGAGATCTCTGCGGCGGACTTTCCCGCAAGAACCCAAGCCCTCAAGGCTCGATACGCGAACGGCGAAAGGCTCGAGCAACTGCTGCCCACTGCCTTCGCGCTGGTTCGTGAGGCTGCAGACCGGACGATTCAAAACAGGCACTTCGATGTTCAGCTGATCGGCGGCATGACGCTGCACGAGGGCCGCATCGCGGAAATGCGGACGGGCGAGGGCAAGACGTTGGTCGCGACACTGGCGGCGGTCTTGAACGCCCTGACCGGCAAGGGCGTGCATGTCGTCACGGTCAACGACTACCTCGCGAGGCGAGATGCAGACTGGATGGGCCCCATCTATCGCTATCTGGGCCTGTCGGTAGGCGTGATCCAGTCCGGACAGTCCTCGACGGACAAGCACGCGGCCTACGCCTGCGACATCACCTACGGGAACAACAACGAGTTCGGATTCGACTACCTGCGCGACAACATGGCGTTGCGGTTACAGGATCAAGTGCAGCGAGATCGCTACTTCGCCATTGTTGACGAAGTGGATTCGATCCTGATCGATGAGGCTCGCACGCCCCTGATCATCGCAGGTGCCGCGGAACGTCGGACGGAGCTGTACCAGGTCATGGACCGGCTCGCGCCACGGCTTAAACAACAGGAGATGGTGGAATCGCGCATTCCGGTCGCCTTGGGCGGGGAACCGATCGAAGACACAGGCGACTTCTTCGTCGACGAAAAGAACCGTCGCGTTGAACTCACCGAGCGGGGGCATGAGCGTGTGGAGGCGGAACTTCGGCGTTTGAACCTGCTGGAATCCGGGGACACGCTGTACTCGGCAGCGAACTTGCGGTTGCTCGAACTGGTGACCGCGGCCCTCCGCGCACACTTCCTGTACAAGCGGGATGTCGAGTACGTGGTCAAGGACGGCCAGATCGTGATCATCGACGAGCACACGGGCCGTGCAATGCCGGGACGGCGCTGGTCGGAGGGACTGCACCAAGCCGTCGAGGCCAAGGAGGGAGTGGCCATCCGGGACGAGACGCAAACCGTGGCCTCAACGACCTTCCAGAACTACTTCCGGCTCTACGACAAGCTCGCTGGCATGACCGGAACCGCGGAGACGGAAGCGATGGAGTTCCGCCAGATCTACGGGCTTGACGTGATCGTGATCCCCACGCACCGCCTGATGATCCGGGACGACAGAAACGACCTGATATTCAACACGTTGGCCGAGAAGTACGATGCCGTGGTCCAGGACGTCATGGATTGCGTGGAGCGAGGACAGCCGGTGCTTGTGGGAACGGCCTCCATTGAGTCTTCGGAGAGTCTCTCGGCTGAACTGCGCAAGAACAGGATTGCCCACAACGTCCTCAATGCCAAGCAGCACGAACGGGAAGCAGAGGTGGTGGCGCAGGCGGGTCGTGCCGGAAATGTCACAATCGCCACCAAGATGGCGGGACGAGGAACGGACATCAAGCTCGGAGGCAACTGGGAGGCCGAGGTCGCCCGAATGGACACCCCCACCGAATCCGAAGTGGCCAAGGCGAGGGATGCGTGGTCGAGCCGTCACAACAAGGTGCTGGAGGCGGGAGGGCTCCACATCATCGGCAGCGAACGCCACGAGTCGAGACGCATCGACAACCAGTTGCGAGGGAGGTCGGGGAGGCAGGGAGACCCCGGTTCGTCCAGGTTCTATCTGTCCATGGAACACGACCTCATGCGGATATTCGTCTCCGAACGGATGCGCAACATGATCGCGGCAAGCAACGTCGAGAGGGGTCAGGCGATCGAGGCGGGGTTGGTCAACAAGTCCATAGAGCGCGCTCAGCGCAAGGTCGAGGGCCGAAACTTCGACATCCGCAAGAGCCTGCTGGAGTACGACGATGTCTCCAATGATCAACGTCAGGTTGTGTACCACGAGCGAAGCAAGCTGCTCGAGGTGGACGACGTCACGGAGATGATCGAGAGCATGAGAGCCGCCGTGTTGCAGAACCTGGTGGACCAACACCTGATGCCGCAGGTTGCTGCAGGTGAAAAGGAGCTGACCGAGATCGGCAATATGGCGTATGCGGAGTTTGGCATTGCCGTTCCCGTGAAGGACTGGCTGGACGACGAGAGCGTGGCTCTGGATCGTGAGCAGGTGGCAAGTCGATTGGTGGAAGCCTCCGCCTCGATGTATCGCGCGAAGACGGAGGAGTGGATCGAGGAGGGTATAGACGTACGATCAGGCGAGAAGCGGATCCTGCTTTCCCTCCTGGATCAGAAATGGAAGGAGCACCTGGCGACGATGGACCAATTGCGCCAGGCCATTCACTTGCGCGCTTACGCCCAGAAGCAACCGAAACAGGAATACAAGCGGGAGTCCTTCGAGCTGTTCGAGGAGATGCTGTTCGGAGTGCAGTTCGACACCATTCGAACCTTGTCTCGCCTGAGGGTCCAGAAACAGCGCGACGAAGAAGAGGAGCGCAAGCGGCAACTGGAGCTCATGAAGAGACTCCGTCTGCACCATGCCAGCAGCCCGACTTCAGGATCGGATCTTCCATCGACCCCTCGAAGGCAGACGCGCACCCCAGTCGTGCGAGAGGGTCGAAAGATCGGCAGGAACGAGCAGTGTCCCTGCGGATCGGGAAAGAAGTACAAGCGGTGTTGCGGAGTGGCCGCCTAGGTCAGCAGGTCTGGCTTCGAGGCGGAGCGGATTCGGGACTTGCCTCAGGTCTCGTCGGGATCTGTCGGTTGGGCCGGTTCCCCGGGTATGTAGCGGTCGCCGTCAAGCCAAGCGCCAAGATCTATCAGCCGGCATCGGTTCGAGCAGAACGGGCGGTATGGGTTCCGCTTGCTCCAGTGCACAGGCATGTCGCAGTGCGGGCACGGTGCGAGCTTCTCGGTTCTCGGCTCGTTCGCCATCCTTCCCCGTCCGGTTGAACTCTCAGGCCTAATCGTACCGTCAGCGATGCAATCTCTCATGACGGGATAGAGTGAACGACATAGCCCTTTGGGTCAAGGTACCCGTCGATGGTCGACTTAAGACAGGCGAGGTGTTCGCTCCGAGAGGCGGGCACTTCGTTTATGGTCTCTATCCGCAAGGAATTTCCTGCGACAACGTCACCAAGAAACGCTCCCCATAGCCGCTCTTGCTCGCTCGTGTCGAAGTCCCTCAACCATCGCACATGTCGTCCTCCAGAGGTACATGAGCCCTGTATCTCTCCGTTCACCAAGTAGCCGTACGAACCGACTCGTCTGGTTGGCAACGCAGCACGGGACATGCCCAATCCCGTGGGCGCGACGGGATCCCAGGTCGAGATCCAGATCGCACGCCCCTTCTGTGGCTTGTGAAGGTCCCGCACTTCCCAGGGATTCATGAACTGCGGTCCCGCCAGGCCGGTCACGAACAGACCAGACACAATTTCCCCGCTCAGCTCCATCAGTCGAAGGGCCGGGAACAGCGACTTCCAAGAGAAGATTCCTCCTTCTCGATTGGAGACTTCGCGAGTGGCGATACCGTAGCGATCCAGCAAGACCCGCGCTCGTTCCTTCAACACCTCCAGCTCGGAGAGGGGATCCTGTTCCATGTCACCGGATCTGTTCAGTCGCCAGAGACCAGGCCATCCTGATTCTCGACGGCGGGCTGTCAGGCGGATCTGGCGAACGGACAGCGCTGTTGGACTCGCTTCGCCAAGAGCGTATCGGCGTTGGCTGGCTCTGTCGAGAGGAGCGAGCCCTTCTGCCGAAACAGTTCCGTTCCAGATCGAATCCCAGAAGGCCGCGTTCAATTGCGATCGACTGAGATGGGTGCGCTGCGCAATCTGCCTGTAGGTGTACCGAGCCTCTGGATCTGGAAAGGCCTGTTGCAGCTCTGAAGGTGCAACGGAAACTCCGGTGAGGATGGGGTCGTCTTCCAAGTAGAGCGCCAACCGTTGCAGACCTTGGCCTCGCCAGGTCACGTCAAACGTCGAGAAGTGAGTGTCGATTTCTGAGAGGCGAAGGAGCACGCCCCGAGTTCGCCACGCCAGATCGCAGAAGAACTCGACGGGGGCAACGTATCCGCGCAATCGCCGCACATGACGAGACAGGCTTGGCGCGGCGTTCTCTGCTCCCAGCTCGTGGCGGTTGGCAAGGAACCCCGCGAGCCTCTCAAGGGCGATCGGCTCCACGCTGGGCCGACGACTGGCCCGCTGGATCCGGAGTGCCGTTTCGAGATTCTCGGTGTCGCAGAAGTGGGATCGCTCCGAGTCCTCTACTCTCAGTCCTGCTACAAGCCTTCCCTGAGTGCACAAGTCGTGGAGAATTTCGTTGAGAGCCGCCTTCGCAACTGGAAACAGTTGCTCCAAGCGGGTGGCCGACGCCGGTCCATAGAACTGAAGAGCGGACTCGACGCAAGCGCGATTGTTTGGTCGGTTGTCTGCGGTCTCCTTGTGCACCAACCACGATCGGCCACCGATCCGCAACCGCGTTACGCGATCCGGAACCGGCACGTCAGCGAACCACTCCTCCACCGGGATCCAAACTCGCTCCTTCACCCATTCCTCGAGTTCGGACAAGTCGCTGGGTGCGTATCCGGGTTCACGTCGTTGAATCCGTGACTCGAGCAATTGCACGGTCTCATGCTGGATCGTGGGCAGCACGTCCGACGATCGCACCGCTTCACGAATCAGGTCGGACTCGAGGGTCGAATCGGAGCCGTGCTGCAACGCATCAGTGGCATACATCTGCTCCGAGACCTGCGCGAATCGCAGATCTGCCGCGAACGGGCTCGGCGTGGTCGTGCAGCATTCGGTCACGGAAATCTCTCCGGACGCGAGCTTTGCCAGAACCGACCGTGCGCTGTCGAGATCGAATTCATCCGAGAGGCAGGATCTCCACGCCTCAAGGGTCACGGGGAAGTTCGACCGGTTCGCTGTTGCCGAAATGAGTCGACGTGCGTTGAGTCGATTCAGCCAGAGAGGGGTTCGTCTCTTGAAACCCCTCTTCGAGAGCAGCAATGCGCGGCCGGCAGATTCACGAAACCGAGCGCCGAAGAACTCGCTCTGCTCGAGGCTCGCCCGCAAGTCGGATTCCAAATCCAGAAGGCTCAGAAGCGCCAGCACTTCAGCCGGACGGATCCCGTCTTGCAACTGGGTGGCGATGCAGCGGTTGTCGGAGAAGATCTCGGCATCCCATCCAAACCGTCGCTTCCACGCCGATCGCAGCGCAAGCGCAATCGGCCGGTTGACCTTGCCTCCCCAAGTCGTGTGAAGAACAAGCTGCTCCGCCATCTCGCTTGTGCTGACGCCGCCGGGCCCGGAGAGAATGTGTTCCTGCACTATGTGTCGAGGACCGGGGAGCGGGGCGGAGGTTGCATCCCGCTGCCTTCTCAGGAAGTCGATAGTTTCCAAGGCTGCGACTTCATCGAACCCGCGTTCGGCCAGCCAATGGCCCAATCTCCCGGAATCCTGTGCGATCAGCCTGTCTGCAGTCTGGAGAAACTCGCCGGTCAACTGTCCCAGGTGGAAGCTCGACAGTTGAGCTTCAGCTCGCCAAAACGGCGGGGCCAGAGCTCGGCTCGGCGCGGGCAACACTTCCACGTCACTGTCGGTGATGCGTTCTATGCGCCACGCTTGAGTCCCGAACGTGAATGCGTTGCCGACCCGAGCTTCCCACACAAACTCTTCGTCGAGCTCTCCGAGCTTGGTGCCGGCGCCTGCGTGCTTGAGCTGGAAGTAACCGCGATCGGGGATCGTTCCACTCGACGAGTACAGGACGAATGCCGTTCCCTTCCGCGCAGCAAATGTCTGGGCGGACCGATCGTAGGCGAGCCGAGCTCGAAGACTGCGAATGCGAACGTCCTCGTACCGTCCGGACAACATCTCCAGCACGAGCTCGAACTGCTCACGCGTCAGTTCAGCGTAGGGCCAGCTGCGTTTGAGGCACCGGAACGCACGCTGGCACTGCCAGGTCTCGGAAATCGCCATGGAGACCAGCAACTGCGCGAGCAGATCCAACGGCGCTCGCACGGGAACCATCGGTTCGATGTTGCCGGTTCGAACCGCATCGAGCAGCACGGCGGCGTCAACGAAGTCTCGAGCATGTGTCGGGAAAACTGCCGCGAGCGAGACTCCCCCAACCTGGTGTCCAGCGCGTCCTATGCGCTGGAGAGCCGACGTGACGGAGTGGGGCGATCCAATCAGCACTACCTGGTCCAGGTCTCCGATGTCGATCCCGAGTTCCAGCGAACTCGTCGCCACGATGGCATTGAGTTCTCCGTTCTTGAATCGGTCTTCGACTTCAAGTCGGACCTCCTTGGAGAGGGAGCCGTGATGGGAGTAGGCGACGGGCGTGTCGTTGTTGCGGTTGAGCTCCAACGTGACCCTTTCGGCCAGGCGGCGCGAGTTCGTGAATACAAGAGTGGAGGAGTGTTGCGAGACGACCGTACGCACTCCATCGGAAAGGTGTCGCCAGAACTCGGCACCCTTGACGTCCGGACCGCGCAGAGGTTCGGGCATCAGAATCCGGAGCTCGTACCTGCGGGGGTGTGTTCCCTGGACTGCCTGCACCGGGCGGCGGCTTGAGTCCGGAAGGCAACCTCCGAGGTAGTCGCAAGCCAAGCGGATCGGCTTGATGGTTGCAGACAGACCAATGCGCTGAACCTCTCCGGCGATCTCTACAAGGCGTTCCACACATGCCATGAGTTGAACCCCCCGCCGGTTTTCCATCACCGCATGGATCTCGTCCAGAATCACCGTTTCCACTGACTGCAGCGCAAGCCGTCCGCGTACGGTTGTGAGCAGCAGCATGAGACTCTCTGGCGTGGTGATCAAGATTTCCGGAGGACTCCGAAGCAGCTGCTGGCGTCTCGATGAAGGTGTGTCGCCACTTCGCACTCCGATCCTGAGGGATCCGAACAACGAAGCGGTTGCCTCTGCTCCTTGTGCCAATGCCTGAATAGGAACGAGCAGGTTTTTCTGAATGTCGTTGTTGAGCGCCTTGAGAGGCGAGATGTAGAGGACGCGCGTCCGCCCGGTTTCGAGATCGCCACGGGCGAACTGGTCGAGAATGGCGAAAAACGCCGCGAGCGTCTTGCCGCTGCCCGTAGTGGCAGTGATGAGTACGTGGGAGCCATTCTGGATCTCTCGCCAGCCGGAATCCTGGATATCGGTCGGAGTGCCGATGCTTGTACGGAACCACTCTTGGAGATCGGGATGGAATGCCTCGAGCGTGCTCATCCTCCCAGAAGCGTCGAAGCCATGATGGCTTGAAACGAACTCGAGACGTTGCTCAATCCGTCTCCGAACAGGATCGCGGTGGCGGCTGCAAGCGACAGATAGGGGGCGAACGGCATGCCTTCCGTTCGCGAGTATCGGCGGACTGCCACCAGCACGAGGCCCACGCACAGGCCCATGAACGAAGCCATGATGATGGTTGGGAGCAGCAAGTCGATCCCCACCCAGGCGCCGATTCCCGAGGCGAGCTTGAAGTCCCCGAAACCCATGCTCTCGCGCCGCAGCAGAATCCGGAACGCTTCGTAGAGCAGTCGGAACGCCAGGTATCCGAACACCGCTCCAAGAATGGCGGACTGCGGCGAAACGTACGGGGACGAACCGGAAATCAGTACCGAGGAGAGCAGGCCGGTCCAGAGCAACGGGTAGGTCAGACCATCCGGAAGCAGTCCGGATTCGAGGTCCGTAATCGCGAGCGCGAGGAGGAGCCAGAGGCATAGCACGACTGGAACGCTCGCCAAAGCAAAGCCGAACTGCACCAGGCTCGCAAAGGCGAGAACGGCCGCGCCCAGTTCCACGAGCGGATATCGCACTGGTATGGACCAAGCGCAGGACCTGCATCGCCCACGAAGCGCCATCCAGCTGAGCACAGGCACAAGGTAAGCGACAGGGATCTGCTCTCGGCAGTTGGGACAGCGTGATCGCGGCGCCCAAAGGTCGAATCTCTCGACGTCGCCGAGCGAGTTTCCGCTCTCTTCCGCTCGACCGATCATCACGGGAAGTCGATGGATGACCACGTTCAGGAGACTTCCCGCAAGCAAGGACACGAAGAGCGTCGCAATCACCAAGAGTCCGAAGTGGAGCTCAACCATCATGATTCACCTCGATCGAGTCTCGGAGGCCGTTCCGCGAGCGGGCGGCTGCAGTAGCGCGAAGAGTCTTGCGGCAATTGAACCTGTGCATGGGCGAGCAAGTGGACGCCAACATAGAGCGATAAGATAGTCGCGTGTCCGAGCGGACGGTCGGACTCTCTGCAGCGAACGGTGGATGCAGCATTTCCCTCGAACGGGTGACATGGAAGGAAGGACTGCTCGTGGGTGCGATCGTCCTGGTCGTCGCGGCCCTGTTGTGGCCGGTCTATCGTGGCTACCAGCACGCGGACGATGCCTCTTGGGAGACCGTCACCTTGCGCGTCATGAGGTCAATCGAACCTCCCCAACAGCGCACCTTGGAAAAGTTCGCTCGATACAGCAGCGGAGTTCATGACCCAACTGCCGGTGTGAGTTCGTTGATCGATACGCTCGGCTGGAGGCCCAGTGAATGGGATCGCACGCGATACGAGGTTCGGGCACATGAGGGCTACTTCGAAGTGACTGCCTCGAGGGATGGTGAGACTCTTTGCCGAAGGTATCCCGGCGAGAAGCCCTGCGCCTGACGTGCATCGACCCTGCAGGGTCGATGGCATGAAGCGAACACTTCGCGGGCGATGTCCAAGAGGCGGCACTCACATCGTCGGCGGATAGAATCTTGCACGCCCTCCAATGTTGCCGGAATAGCTCAGCCCGGTAGAGCGACTGATTCGTAATCAGTAGGTCCGCAGTTCGAGTCTGCGTTCCGGCACCAATCGCGTCACTCCTCGACGTAGGGCAGAATCCGCATGGAGAGGTCCATCGGCACGATGGTCTTGGTCAGCGAGCCCATCGAGATGCAGTCCACGCCGGTTGCAGCGACCTCGCGAAGATCCCGCAGCGACCAGCCTCCTGAAGCCTCCAGCTTCACTCGGCCTCCTGCCAGGGCGACCGCAGCCCTGAGTCCTGGCAGATCGAAGTTGTCCAGAAGCACCCTGTCCACCTTGGCGGTGATCGCCTCTTGGAGTTGCGCCAGATCTTCGACCTCCACCTCCAGCATCTTGCCGGGATGGAGGAGCTTGGCCCGAGATGCGGCGGACCGTATGCCTCCCGCCGCCCTCAGGTGGTTTTCCTTGAGCAGCACGGCGTCGAAGAGCCCGTGCCGATGGTTGCTGGCGCCGCCGCACGCAACCGCGTATTTCTGTGCGGCGCGCAGTCCCGGAATGGTCTTTCGTGTGTCGAGGACCTGCATGTGAGTGTGCTCGACCTCATGAGCCGCACGTGCGGCGGCGGAGGCTGTGCCCGAGAGCAGCTGCAGGAAATTGAGCAACGTTCGCTCGGCAGTGACGAGGCTTCGTGTGAGCCCGACAAGCCCGGCGATTCTCTGTCCGGGCACGACTCGGTCACCGTCCTCGACATGCCAGTCGACACGGACCGTGGAATCCACGGCGGTGACGGCGGCATCGCCCCAGGGAATGCCGCAGAAGCGCCCTTCGTTACGCGTGATAATCACGGCGTGGCTACGGTGATCCTCGGGAATGATTGCGGCGGTGATGTCCCCGGTTCCTACATCTTCCTTCAAGGCCGCAAGGACCACACTCTGGATGTCGCCCAGATCAGGGCAAGTTGAGCCAGTGGCCCTGTCAGAGTCCAAGCTTCAGGTCGTCAATCACCGGATGGCCAATGTAGCGTACACCGAGAGCACGAATTCCGACCCGCGGCCGATGGGTGTGGAGATCTCGCTCGTGGTGATCCATGGGATTTCCCTGCCTCCTGGCAGATTCGGGACAGGCTTGGTTCATCAGCTGTTCCTCAACACCCTGGACCCCTCGACAGATGAGAGCCTTGAGTCGCTCGACAAGGTGCGCGTTTCCGCCCACTTGTTCATCGAGCGAACCGGCACGATGACGCAGTTTGTCGAGTTCGACCGGTGTGCGTGGCACGCGGGGGAGTCCGAGTTCGA
The DNA here is from genome assembly GCA_021295935.1 of Pseudomonadales bacterium. Taxonomy (GTDB): domain Bacteria; phylum Pseudomonadota; class Gammaproteobacteria; order Pseudomonadales; family Azotimanducaceae; genus Bin55. The sequence goes on along the minus strand of JAGWBL010000009.1, from coordinate 7,717 downwards.
AGGAGTTTCAAATTGCAATGACTACTCTATCGGCATCGAGTTGGAGGGCACGGACGACTTGCAGTACGCAGACGCGCAATACCTGGTTCTCACGCATGCGCTTGAAGCCTTGCTTCGGGCCTATCCTCGGATCACGAGCTCGCGAATCGTCGGCCAGAGTGACGTCGCGCCCGGAAGGAAGACCGATCCAGGGTCGGCGTTCGACTGGCGACGCGTGCGCAATTCGATCGGTTATTGTCGTTGAGGGCTTGATTCCGGATTGCCGTTCAAAGGAATCGTTTCACTGCCGGAACTTGCCGCGGCGTCCAAGTCCCGGTTGATTCGGGCCATTGAACAGTTCGAGAATTGGTCCGCATTGGAAGATGCGATTGCATCTGCGTCCGGGACTTCGTAAACCAGACTGGTTTCGGCGATGCGGAAAACAAGAGCATTGGCTCCTACGTACGTGATGTCCAATTGATGCTTCACCTCCGCTGCGGTGAAGACGGGACACCCGCGTTGAGCCAATCCAGAAAGCGACATCCATTGCCGGCTGTGCACCCTGCTCGACCGCGCATTCAATTGGGTGGAGATTCCTGGGTTGTTCTGGTCTCTTGACCGATCGTCGCGACACAACTTGAAAGGCAATGTCCCTTTCCGCGCATTCGGGCGATTGCACCCCGCTGTTTCACCGAAGCGAACCCGATGATGACGTCACCTCTCACGACAGAGGGTCACATGCTCGATCCATTCACAATCCGAGCTCCAGATCTTCAAGTCGGCGGCTCGGTAGCGCTCGCGGTGCCAGCTGCGTATCAGGCCCAGCCACGCGTTCACGCTGGAGACAGGGTCGACATCTGCGTCGAGCCAATACGGCTCGTTGGGTTGCCGAAGCCGAGGCCAACGCAGAGTCTCAGTGAACTCGTTGCTCAGTGCGAAGACTCCGGTGTAGTTCACGAGCACGATCGCGCGAGGCTTGATGCCACGCCAGCTGGGAACGAACCTCTGTGATGTGATCTGTCGAAATCTGCCAGGTCAGCTCCGCCTTGTTCGTTGGCCAAGGGAACAACCCAGTGCGATTCGACATGTGTTTCTCGCTGCACATGACGACAAACGCCTGTTTCGACCGCCGCGCTGGTCTCTCCTTGTCCCTGGATCACGCGAGGACGCACACCATGGGCGTGATTCGCGGCGATCAGCCGCATGTGCTCGACATGCGAGCACGCATCAACGCTCTCGCTGAGACAATTCCCGAGAAACTTGCCGACGACGTTCTTGCCCGCCTCGCAGCCATCCTGGGATCCAGTAGCGAGTTCCAGTGCGCAGACTTGCGCAATTCGAAATCCTGCGCATCCCCATTTGACTCCAATTCCAGCATGAGCGCCATTGGGTGACGAAGCGTCGGAATCTGTCCAAGTTGCGCTGGCAAGCACTAGATCGCACACGCCATGACTCGAAAGCGGTGTCGGTTCGAAGTCCAAGACCGGGCAATTTGCACTCGCTTGGTCATGCGCCCCGCCGTGAAGTTTGACCAACGTCAAGAAAAGGGGTTAATCCAGCACGATACGTGATCTAGCGTTGTATGCGGGACTCTTCCGACCATCGTGCGATACGTGCGCTTTTCACAGTTTGCATCGACTTGCCGGCGGGTCGTTGTTCAAGTCGGCGCTTCGAACAGCAAGCCAACGGCGTCCCGCTCTGTCCCAACGCCGTGTGATCTGGATGGTTGGAGGCTGGTGACTCTTGCGTTGAGGCGATCTGCACTCGAATCAGACGCAGGTAACCAATTGGTTACCTGCGTACCTCTCTGTCGTCTATCATCGTACCCGACAGGACAGGAGACACCGTGCACGTTCGTTACGGGGACGCAGATCCGCTGGAGACTGCCGAGTGGCTTGACGCGCTCGGGTACGTGCAGAAGCACGAGGGATCGGAACGCGCGAGATTCTTGCTCCAAGCGCTCGCGGACCAGTACATGGAGTCTGGGTCGTCTCATCCGTTCCCCGTGGCGACACCCTACAGGAACTCCATTCCCGCGGGTCGCGAGGCACGACCGTACGGCGACATGTACCTGGAGCGACGGATCCGCAGTCTGGTTCGGTGGAATGCTCTCGCCATGGTGGTACGCGCCAATCGTCGGGATGGCGACCTCGGCGGCCACATCTCTACGTTTGCTTCCTCCGCCACGCTGTACGAAGTGGGCTTCAACTACTTCTTTCGTGGTCCCCTCGAAGACAGCGCCGGGGACTTGATCTACTACCAGGGCCACAGCGCTCCCGGCATCTACGCGCGTTCGTTTCTGGAGCGCAGATTCGACGAAGCACATCTCGACAGGTTCCGTCAGGAGACACAGGGCGGTGATGGACTTTCGTCCTACCCGCATCCCTGGTTGATGCCGGACTACTGGCAATTTCCGACCGTTTCGATGGGACTCGGTCCCATCCAGGCCATCTACCAGGCGCACGTGATGCGTTATCTGGACCAGCGCGGACTGGTGCCGCTCGGTGATCGGAAGGTGTGGGCCTTTCTAGGCGACGGCGAGTGCGATGAGCCGGAGGCTCTGGGAGCGCTGTCGCTCGCAGGTCGGGAGCGGCTCGACAACCTGATTTTCGTCGTCAATTGCAACCTCCAGCGACTGGACGGCCCGGTACGGGGCAACGGCAAGATCATCGATGAGCTCGAGGGAGAGTTTCGCGGTGCGGGCTGGAACGTCATCAAGCTCGTTTGGGGTCGCCATTGGGATCCGCTGCTTAGAGATGACTCGACTGGGCTCCTGCAACACCGGATGGACGAAACCGTGGACGGCGAGTACCAGGGATTCAAAGCCAAGGGTGGCGCCTTCACGCGAGAGAACTTCTTCGGCAAGTACCCGGATCTCAAGAAGCTTGTCGAACACATGACCGACGAGCAGATCCTGTTGCTGAATCGAGGCGGACATGATCCGTTCAAGGTCTATGCAGCGTACTACCGCGCGGTTCGGCACACGGGCCAGCCCACGGTCATCCTGGCCAAGACCGTGAAGGGCTATGGAATGGGCGACGCGGGCGAATCCGAGAACAAGACACATCAGGTCAAGAAACTCAAGCTCGCTGAACTCAAGCACTTTCGCGACCGATTCGACATTCCGCTTTCGGACAAGCAACTGGAGTCGGTTCCTTACTACCGCCCGCCTGCGGACAGTCCGGAGATGGTTTACATGCGGGAGCGGAGAGAGAAGCTTGGCGGACCGATCCCCAGGCGCGTGTACTCCAAATCCGGTTTCTCGGCGCCATCACTGGGCATCCTCAAGGCCCAGCTTGAAGGATCGGGGAAGCGCTCGTACTCCACCACGATGGCGTTTGTTCGGATCTTGGGGGCGCTGTTGCGGGACCGCCAGCTTGGTCCAAGGATCGTCCCGATCATTCCCGATGAAGCTCGCACGTTCGGCATGGAAGGCATGTTTCGGCAACTGGGCATCTATTCAGCCGAAGGCCAACTCTATGAACCTGTTGACGCTGGGGAGATTGCTGCCTATCGAGAGTCGAAAGATGGGCAGGTGTTGCAGGAGGGCATCACCGAGGCGGGATCGTTTGCCGCTTGGATGGCTGCCGCCACTGCTTACAGCTCGCATCTCTACACGTTGGTGCCGTTTTACATCTTCTACTCCATGTTCGGATTCCAGAGGATTGGTGATCTGGCTTGGGCAGGCGGAGACATGCAGGCGCGAGGATTCCTGATGGGCGCCACTGCAGGAAGGACAACCTTGAACGGAGAGGGCCTTCAACATCAGGACGGCCACAGCCATGTGCTGGCGTCCACGATCCCGAATTGCGTTTCCTACGACCCGTGCTACGCGTACGAACTCGCCGTGATTCTGCAGAACGGACTCAAGAGGATGTACGAGGACGAGGATCGAGTGTTCTTCTACGTCACTCTGATGAATGAGAACTATGCGCATCCTGCCATGCCGAAGGGCGCGGAAGACGGCATCCTGTCCGGCATGCACCTGGTCAAGTCGGTCGGGGAAGAACGCAAGGAGAAACGCCCAGTCCTGAATCTTCTGGGCAGCGGAACCATACTGAGGCAGGTGCTGACGGCCGCGGATCGGCTGGATCACGACTATGAAGTCTCCAGCAGGGTGTGGAGCGTGACCAGTTTCACGGAACTCGCCCGGGAAGGGGCGGCTGCGGAGCGCTGGAACATGCTGCATCCGGAGGAGCAACCAAGGGTGCCCTATGTGGCCAAGTGTCTGGCTGGAGAGATCCCGGCGGTGGCGGCCACCGACTACATTCGACTGCATGCAGAATCCATTCGTGCGCACGTCAGGGCCCCTTACCACGTTCTAGGAACTGACGGTTTCGGAAGAAGCGACACGCGCGCCGCACTGCGCCGTCACTTCGAGGTCGACGACCGATACGTCACGCTCGCCGGGCTTCGACAGCTGGCGCTGAAGGGTAGCGTGCCCGCCGCGACTGTAAGCAAGGCAATCAAGGACATGGAACTCAGTCCAGCCAAGCCGCAACCATGGGCGATCTAGCGCGATGAGGATCACCGTACCTGACATGGGAGACGCGCGCGATGTCGAGGTGATCGAGATATGTGTGGCGTCTGGTGACACCGTTTCGGGCAACGACGCGTTGATCGTTGTGGAATCGGAGAAGGCCTCCATGGAGGTGCCATCTCCGTCCGCGGGTACGATCGAGAGCATCGAGGTCGAACTGGGCGCCACCGTCAATTCGGGTGATGTCATTGCGGTTCTGGCCTCCCAGGAATCCGAGTTTGTGGAATCTCGGAATGTCACCGAGAGCGCAGCTGCTGCGAAAGCGCCAGCGGAAGCGAGCTCTCCTGATCCTCAACCGACGACTCACGTTGTCGACGACACCACTTCACTCAAGGAACGAGAGTTGCAGGTGGCTGTCATCTCGGTTCCGGACATCGGTGACGCCAAGGGCGTCATAGTCGTTGAGATTCTCGTGAAAGCGGGAGATTCGGTGGCCATTGCGGATCCCCTGGTAGTGATCGAGTCCGAGAAGGCATCGATGGAGATCCCTTCGCCCATTGGCGGAGAAGTCTCCCAGGTCCATGTCGAACTGGACCAAGTTGTGTCCAAGGGAACAGAGATCGCAAGCATCAAGACCCTCGATGTCGTCGATCAGGAGGACGGGCCCGACCCCCAAGTCGGGCATCCGCCGCGTGTCGACAACGCTGATCAGGAGGCGTCGGCCGCGACGGTTGATGTCGTGCCAGAAGATCGCCAAGAAGAGGGTGCGACCGAACGAACCCTTGCGCACACCGCCGAGCCCGTAGCAGCGCTTGCCGGTCAGTCGGTGTATGCGGGCCCCGCGGTCCGCAAGCTGGCGCGGGAAATGGGTGTGGATCTGAGGGCCGTGAAGGGTTCGGGTGCGCGGGGAAGGATCGTCAAGGACGACGTGAAGAGCTACGTCAAGGACAAGTTGAACGCAGGACCTCGACATGCGCCAGTTGACAGCCCGCCGGAACTTCCCGATTTCTCTCTCTACGGCGAGACTGAGATTCTGGAGCTCACGCGCATGGAGGCGCGCGGCGCTCGGAATCTGTCACAGAGCTGGCGCACGATCCCTCACGTCACCGAGCACGATGAAGTGGACGTGACCGATCTTGAGACATTCCGCAAGACGCTGAACGCTGAACGAGGAGCTGATGGCGTGAAGGTCACGCCACTGGCTTTCCTCATCAAGGTCTGTGCTGTTGCGCTCAAGCAGTTTCCCAAATTCAACGGCTCGATCGATCCGTCGTTCACTTCCTTGGTCATCAAGAAGTACTGGCACATCGGCGTTGCCGTCGACACTCCAGCGGGATTGATCGTTCCTGTAGTCAAGGATGCAAACGCCAAGGGCATCCTGCAGATCGCAGAGGAAGTGCGGGAGTTGGCCAGTCTTGCCCAGGCCAGACGTCTCGTGCCCGACCAGCTGAGCGGAGCCACATTCACCATCAGCAGCTTGGGAGCGTTGGGTGGGCGGGGATTCACGCCCATCATCAATCCCCCCGAGGTTGCCATCCTTGGAGTCTCGCGCATGGTCATGAAGCCCGTCTGGGACGGAACCAGCTTTCAACCGCGCAGGATGCTCCCCTTGTCGCTCTCCTACGACCACCGGGCGATCAACGGGGCCGAGGCGGCGCGATTCATGCAGACGCTGACATTGGCTCTTGCCGACATTCGGCGGCTGACTCTCTGAGTTGAGGGAGGATCTCCACCAACGGGGATTGGTCGTTCTGGGCCAAGGGACATGTCTCTTAGGCGCAGGTTGCTCATGAGACTTGCCGCAACTGCGCTTCCAGGGTTCCGAGCGCTCGGTTGCACCTGCAATTCCGAGCTGGACTCGAGGCGCGGCGAAATGTAGATGAATCAGGTCGTTGGGCGTAGCGCGTGTGTGGAGCTGGATTCGCTGTCCCTGCAACCCTCCGTCATATATCCCGGCAGGCTCTCGATCTTTGTGTCGCGACCGAACGCGTGCTCTTGGGCCGCAAACGAAAGTCACAAGTGAAAGCGCTGTGGTCAATTCCCCTGCCCGGAATGTTCCGTCAGGAACACTTCGACGATCGTGCACGATCCAAACAGTCGGGTGTTGGCGATGGCCGCGGCGCGATCGGCAATACCGCCGGGACAGTCGTGGATCAGGAAGTGAGCGGCTTCCAGCAGCTCTCTGAATCGGACAGCGAGCGGGCGAGCGCGAACAAGTAGTCGGATAGCCGGTTCAGAAACTTTCCAGCGCCCGCCGCGTCCAGTTGACGGACCTCCGACGCCCAGTACGACCGTTCCACCCTCCTGACCACGGCGCGGGCAAGGTGCGCCCTGGCAGCTGCGTCTCCTCCTCCAGGAAGCACAAACTCGACCAGTGGTTCCAGATCTTCTTTGAGCCGTTCGACACGCGCTTCAAGGGATGCGACCTCCGAGTCGAACGATACCCTTGCCTTGCCGATGGCGACTGCGCCTCCCACGTCAAAGAGCCGCGATTGCAGTCTCTGCACGACAACCAACTCGGGGTTGCCGGCAGCCTTCAGCGCTTCCGCGAGCATTCCCAAGTGGCAGTTCGCTTCGTCCAACTCGCCCACGAGCTGGACAGGCTTGTCGTGCTTCTGGTATCGAGTTCCGTCGGCCAGAGACGTGAACCCTCTGTCCCCGCTCTTGGTCACGATCCGATCTATCCGGTTCCGCATCCGTGGTTCTCCTGAATCCAATCAACGTCAAGCTGGTCTGTGCCCGTGCAACGCAACCTGAGGGGGCTGGTAGTCGAGAGAGCATCTGCGGTGGATAGCGTACACTCACGACAACTCATGTTCGGATCGCGGGTGGGCGCGGACAAGGTCGAGCTCCGTTCCGTTCTTCGGTTCGGTTTCGTGGATCGCCCGCCAGGAAGTGCGCAGTGCCATCGACCAGGCTCTGAGAGAACTGGCAAGTTGAATCTGACGTTTGAGAGTCGATTCCGGGGTCGGCAACGAACACCTCAGCACTCTGTTCTGGGCAGAGGAGGGAGATGAGATTCATCAACTCATCTACATCCTGAAGACCAAGCTCGTTGCTCGACGTGCCTAGAGCGATGTGCTCCACCCTATGGCAATGGCAGCTTCAGGACCTCAGAACCGCCAACACTCCTGCCTCCCCCAGGGGTAGACCGGCATCATGTCCTTGCCGTCGCGAGACTGGAGCCGGGAAAACGGCTGAGAGCACAAGCACAATCGATGGAATTGCGGACTCGCATCAGCGGAAGGAGAAAGGCAG
>JAGWBL010000008.1:14511-16864 GCA_021295935.1 Pseudomonadales bacterium | reverse complement strand
TCTCCAAGTACAAGCATGTGCTGAACCTCCTTCACCCGAACACGCACAGTTTCTACGAGGCGTGCAGAAGCAAGCTGGATTGGGGGTCTCGTCTAGGCGACCGGTAGGCTCTCGAGTTGCTCGGGCGTGTCGACATCTCGGAGGACGCCCTCGTCCTCGACCTTGACCACATGGACCGGGAGCTCCAGCTCTTGCAGGAGTTGCCGCGCACCAGAATCTCCTTTCAGGCAAACGAGCTTGGGAAAGAACTCACGCGTGAACCCCACCGGATTCCCGATCTCGTCGTTGAAAGAGGGTCGGACGATGGATGGACCATGGCTGTCGTCAAGCGCGCTTCCGAGCAAACTCAACGCACTGGAACCCACGAACGGCATGTCGCCGTGCGCGAGAAGAACCCAATTCCTGTCCTCTACGGACTCCACGCCGGCTCGTATCGATTGCGATATGCCGAGACCTGCCATCGGCGAGATCGTTATCCATGCTTCGGATCCCTCAACCAATGTGCGCGCAGGATCATTCGGACGCAGCACCACAACAACTCGCTGGAAGACACCGCAGTACCTCGCGACGACTCTGGAGAGCATGGGGATGCCATCTAGGTGAGTGAATCGCTTGTCCGAGCCGAATCTGGTGGAAGCGCCCGCAGCGAGGATCACCGCCGCGCCGTTCGGGAACGCCACTGTCACGATTCCGACAATCCGCGGTCGACCGCCAGGACGCGGCGTTCCTCGCTTCGCCCTGACTCCAATGCGCTTCTGACCTTGGTCAGTTCTGCAAGCGCGGCCACTGCGATTTCCGGTGGGGTCTTGCTGCCGATGTCAAGCCCGATTGGTGCGCGAAGACGAGCTAGGGCCTCCTCCCGGACCCCGAGATCGAGAAGCCGTTCTCGGCGACTGGCGGATGATCGGTCAGATCCCATCGCTCCAACATAGAACGCAGCGGAATCAAGCGCTTCCATCAAGCCCATATCGTCGATGCGCGGATCGTGAGCCAATGCCAATACCGCGGATCGGGCGTCCGTTACCCATTCTCGGACTGCATCGTCTGGCATGATCGAGAGACTGCGCACGCCACCCAGAGCCAGATCCTCCAAGGCACCGTCGCGAGGATCGCAAATCGAAACCTCGTAGTCCAGCGCCATGGCAAATTCCGCCACGTACCTCGAAACTGCGCTGGCCCCAAGCAACAGGAGGTGGTACCGGGGGCCGTACACTTGGCGAAACTCCTCGGTCTCGGGCCGGTAAACAAGCCGTTCGAAGCCTTCCGTCTCCGTCACCAGAACTTCTCCCGTAGCCATGTCGAGTGTCCGAACCACGTTCTGCCTTTGCTGCAAGCACGACACGACGTGACGAAAGGCGCTTGCATTGGTGGCGGTAGGAAGCAATCGTTCGACCAGTACGTCCAGATATCCCCCGCAGGGCAATCCGAGCGACGTCGATTCGCTCTCCGATTCACCGTATCGAACACATTGGACCGGTGGGCCGTTCTGCCTGTGGGACTTGAATTTGCTCACCAAGTCTTCTTCCACGCAGCCCCCGGAATGCGAACCGACGATTCTCCCAAGACCGTTGAATCCCATGAGCGAACCAATCGGTCTCGGGGATCAACCGTAGGTGGCGACCACCGTCGCGAGCCAGCATGGCGTCTCGGCCGCCAACCAACGGTGGACCTGACTCACGACCAAGAGGTCAATCGACTGCATGGGTTGGCAATTCCACTCTCAATCCCGGGGTCGTCGCTTTCGGAAAGCCGCATGGCTCATGGATGAAGAAGCCGCAAGGCCTCCCGTGCTCCACTTTCGCATTCAGGGTCCACGATTACAATCGAACTCCCAGTCCGCGAGCCTTCAGTTGTCTTGCGGACCGCCGCATTTTTCCCACGTTTCGATCGCGACAAGCTCCAGGAGTGCATCTTGTCAAGCGCCGCCAAAGTGACTCGACTCGCTGACTACAAGCCCTATGAATTCGAGATCAAGACCACCGAACTCTCGTTCGACATTCAGGAAGGGCAAACCACTGTCGACTCTAGGCTGCAGATCGAGCGGGTCAACCCGGATGCGACCGACATCTTCCTCGACGGCACTGACTTGGAACTCTTGAGGGTATGCGTGAACGGACGCGAATTGAGTGGCAATGAGTACCAGGTCAACGAGGAAGGCATGACCATCTTCGGAGTGGAGAAGGAATTCAGCCTGCAAGTCTCCACGAAGATCATCCCCGAATCGAACAAGCGCCTGATGGGCCTTTACAAGTCTCGCCACACCAACTCCACACAGTGCGAGGCGCAGGGATTCCGGCGCATGACCTTCTATCCGGACCGCCCTGACGTGCAGTCGGAGTTCACCAACCACATC
>JAGWBL010000008.1:0-14290 GCA_021295935.1 Pseudomonadales bacterium | reverse complement strand
CACGCCATGGACGTGCTCAAGACCGCGATGCGGTGGGCCGAGGAGCGGTACGGAAGGGAGTACGACCTGGAGATCTTCATGATCGTCGCGGTGCCGGACTTCAACTTCGGCGCCATGGAGAACAAGGGCCTCAACATCTTCAACACGACAGCGTTGCTCGCTTCCCCCGACACGGCCACCGACGCGGCGTACGATCGGGTGCTGAGAGTTGTGGCCCACGAGTACTTCCACAACTGGTCCGGCAATCGCGTCACATGCCGAGAGTGGTTCCAGTTGTCACTCAAGGAGGGATTCACGGTTTTTCGCGACTCCCAGTTCAGCGGCGACTTGTCGTCTCGTGCAGTCAAGCGAGTCGAGGATGTGCAGACCCTTCGATTGCTTCAGTTTCCCGAGGATGCTGGCCCGCTCGCCCATCCCGTCAGACCGGAGCAGTACTCCGCGATCAACAACTTCTATTCGCCGACCGTCTACAACAAGGGTGCCGAAGTCGTTCGCATGATGCACACGAGTCTGGGCGAAAGGAAGTTTCGAAGAGGCACCGACCAATACTTCGAGACATTCGACGGCAGCGCCGCGACGACCGAGGACTTCGTGCGATGCATGGAAGACGCGTCAGGCACGGACTTGCAACAGTTCCGACGCTGGTACACCCAGTCAGGAACGCCTGAACTGACGGTGCAGGAAAGCCGGTTCAACGGGCATGTCGATCTGCAGATCAAGCAGACATGCCCGCCCACACCGGGCCAACCAATCAAGAAGCCGTTTCACGTTCCCGTCGCCCTCGGGATCGTCGACTCGCACGGAAGGGAAGTGTTGGGAGTCGAGGGGCGCGCGAACGGTTACAGAGTGGAGTTGGATACTGCCATCGCTCACGACAATCCCAATCGGGACGGCACCGTGGTGCTCAGCGTCACCCAGCCTGTATCTCATGTCAGATTCAAGGGCGTCCCTGCAGGTGCGGCGATCAGTTTTCTGCGGGGATTCTCGGCTCCCGTCAACGTGACTTACGAGCGAACGGCCGAGACTCTCACGCACCTCGCTGTTAAAGACACCGACGGCTTTGCCCGATGCGACGCAGCGAGAACGCTGTTCGATCTGGCACTCGCTGACGATGAAGCCGACACGTCCACCGTGCTTGATCTGGCAGCAACTCTCGTCGAGCAGGCGAAGCAGGCTCCCGACGACGGCGAAACGAAGGCGCTGATCTGTGCGGCGCTGCATGTGCCATCCCCGCTTGAGACCCTGCGACTGCGGAAGGGAACTGACATCTTTGCCATCCGCGATCGCACCAACACCTTGATGCGTGCCATGGCAAGTCGGCTTCGCGACGACTGGCGAGAACTGGTGGAAGCCAACTCTCCGCCAGGGGCATACGTTCACACGAAGGAGGCTTCTGCCCGTCGGACGTTGCGGGCAACTGCAATGAAGTTCCTGCGCATCGGCACGCCGAGATCCGAGGTCGGGGAACTAAGCGACTGGCTCGTTCGATGCCTTCGCGAGGCGGACAATCTCACGGATCGGAGCATGGCGCTGCAGCAACTCATTGAATTGGAGGGAATCGACGACAGAGGTCGGCGGAACCTGCTTGAGGATCTCTACAGGGAATGGAAGCACGAGGAGCTCGTCCTTCTTCAATGGTTTCGCCTGCAGGGCGCGTGCACCAGACCTGGTGGACTGCAGCGAGTGGAACGATTGCGGAACCACGAGGGCTTCAAGGCAGAAAACCCGAACTTCGCCCGAGCGCTCTACGGCGGACTGATTCTTCAGGACGTGAGCGCCTACCACGACCCGAGCGGTGCTGGTTACCGATATGTAGCGGACCGGACGCTCGACTACGACAAGGAAAACGGCCACATTGCCAGCCTTCTGATGACGGAAATGAGCAAGTGGAACGACATCGACAGCCGACGTCAGGAACTGATTGTTGGCGAGTTGCGACGAGTGCGATCGCTGGCCACCTCGAAGGAAGTGATCGACAAGGTGGACCGTTCATTGGAGAACGCACCCGACGCTTGGGGCTGACCGGCTTCGTCCCTGGAGGCAGACGAACGACTCCAACTTGGACACCTGCTGCACGCCTGGCACCAGACGAGGTGGGATCAGGAAGCAGGTTGGATTTCGTAGAGTCCGGGGACCAGAACCGACTTCGACCGGGCAGTCTTGAGCAGCTCTTGTGCAAAAGGAATGATCTGTGCGGCGGAAACATCCGACTGTGTAGACCCGCGCCCGTAGATCGCCGAGTTCAGGCTGCGCAGAATCGCCTCGCCCTCCGAGTCCGAACGAATGACGCGGGAAGCAGTGAGTGCATCCACTTCCAGGTTTGCCGCCACCCAATCGACCAGCAGCCGCTTCTTCGCTGCAGGATCGGCATTCTGAAGTCGGCTTGCAAATTTCCTGGCGGAAGGCGTCCGCTGGGCGTCCCCCCGCTTCGGGGAGGTCGGCAGGTCAAGCCTTCCGATGAGTACCGCCGCCATGGCGCCAAGAAGCGCTCCCGCTACTCCGACCCCGGCAAGCAAGAGCCAAGAACCGTCGTGCGCAATGGCGCTGCTTGCGGGAGTGCCGGCCGTTTCCCTTGCCCGCGGTTCGGGATTGGAGTCTTGACTGAAGCCGGGACTCTCGTTCGGACTCGAAGGAGGCTGGGCACGCGCTTCGCCGATGGGTGGCGCAACCTTGGTCGCGATCCTGATCTCCGGCAACAAGACTTGGTCCACTCTCTGCTCTGACAGATTCCACCAAGTGATTTCCACCGGATCGATCACCCACTCACCAGGTTTGGTCACGACGATGTTCGTGTTCTGGAAGTAGTTGCCTACCGATTCTCCGTCGCGCACTCCGTCCGCCGTCCTCGGACTGTCGACGTAGATGCGAACTCCGTCCGGTACCCGATAGCTGATGGGAGGGATGGCAGCGCCGTACAAACCCACTGCCACGAGGGAAACCTCGTCTCGAATGGTGGCTCCGACCTCCACGGCGCTCAGATCTTCCGGATCAAGCATTCGATCCATCTCGATGTCGTACGCCGGAAACCAAGGCTGGTCCGGTGGGTATGCATCCGGGATCGGCAAGACATCCAAGTGCACCGGTTCGGACGTGATGCGACGCTCCTGGAACTGGCGCCGCATGTCAGGACTGCGCAAGTAGACCCGCACCGTGAAGGAGGGAAGCACCAGCGCTCCACTCTTCTCCGGATAGATCGTGAACGCCTGGGAAACCACGTTGTAGCTCCTGCCATCGAGTTCCGCATTGGTGGTCTGGTCGGCCTGCGTCACGATGACGCGGGTTTCTGGCAGGTTGTCCAAGCTCGGCAGCGAGCTGGCGATCTTTGCGCTGGCGGAGTAGTACAGCCGCCGCACCACCCGAATGGGAGCTTGAACGAACTGGGACCTGGGTTCGGCCTCGATCTCAATGAATGCGTGTTCCGAAATCCGTTGCCTGAGTTCGGAACTCAAGCCGATGACCGTAATCGAGATGGGATCCGTTCGGTCGTCACCTACCTCGATGGACGGGATGTCCAGCTTTCCGGTTCGGTTGGGCAACAGAGTGACGAAGACCTTCTTCGATACCGACTGGACGCCGTTCAAAAAAGTGAAGCTCGAGGCTTCACGTGTCCCAGTGATCCGGAAATCCGTCCGAAGCACATCCAGAGCCTCGGGAGTGACGGCGGCGCCATCGGATTCGATGGTGAGTCGGAAGGTGCTGCCTTCCTCCACCACGCTCCGGTCCACGCTTGCGCTGATCGCTGCCAGCCCCTGCGCCGCAAGAACAAGTGCAGCCAGCGCCACGACCCACTTGCCTACCAAGGTTCAGCCCCTCTCCTCGGCCGGTATTCGCCGGAGTCGATTCGCCTCTGCGACTCGAGCCGAAACTTGTTGTAGAGAAGCAGGTTGTGTGTGTTCGGCATGGAACGCATCCACCGCTGAAGAGCCTCTTCGGCCTCCCTCATTTCCAGACTCTGATGTGCCGCGATCGGCACCTCAACCGGATCCGCCGCCTCAGTCTCTGGCTCACCCTGTGCCAGCGGATCCGATGACTCGTCGGACGAGTCTTCAAGACCGAATTCGTTGGTGCGAAACTCATCGAACATGGGGTCGTAGCCGTCGGGGTTGGCCTGCGAGTAGTTCCCCGATGCTCCTCCTCCCTGTGGCATCTCCTCGCCTTGCTGAGGAACTGCACCGCGCATCGATGGCGATTGATCTTGTGGTGCCGATTGCTCCGGCTGGGAGCTCTCAAGCAACAAGCGAGCAACCAGATCTCGATTGAAGTCCGCGTCTTGATGATCCGGTTGATTTTCCAGTACATGCTCGTAGGCCTTGATCGCATCTGCGAACTTGCCCTGATGGGCGAGCGCGTTCGCGGCATTGAACTGGGCCGCTATCGAATCGATTTCCGAGAACCCGCGTTCAGACTCCTCGAACAAACCCGCTCGGTACTTGGAGACCGCCTGCCACTCCTTGCTCTCGAACAGCTCCGCTGCAGCCTCGGCATTCCCTTCCGCAAGCTCAGCATGCCCTTGCTGATCCCTGCGTTGCCACAGGTCGTCGAACCACGCGCTGTGGGAGTAAGGCGCGACCGCCAAGAGCGCCACAGCCAGCACTCCTCGCCGGGTAGCGGCTCCGGCGAGCAGCAACAGTGGAATCAGGAGCCAATGGCCTGCGTCCTGCAACACGTCGAACTCTCGCTCCGTCACAATCGTCGTGTCGACGCTGCTGCCTGCCCGTAGCAAATCGCGAAGATCGGAATCTCCGACCGTCGCCATGCGAAAAGACCCCGAGGTCAGGTTCGCCGCTTGTTCCAAGCGGTCTGCATCCACGGGGACATTGACCACGCGCCCCCCATGCCTGAGGTGTGTCATGGAACCGTCGCGTTCAATCGTCGGGATCGGACCTCCTTCGGCAGTCCCTACGCCCAGGATCGCGATTTCGTACGACAAGTCCGCAAACTCGGCCAGCTCGGTGAGGCGGTCGATGCCGTCCGTGATCAAGAGGATCGTGCCATTCGGCGAATTCACGTTCAACAGCAAGTCGACCGACAGGCGCAGCGCGTCTTCGGGCTTGCTACCCGGAATGGGCATCAGCTCAGGTTCGAGCGGCTCCAGAAGGTTGAGGAGCGCTTCGCGATCATTGCTCAATGGAGTCACCACATGAGCGTCGCCTGCGAAGACGACCAAGGCGGAGTACCCTTCGTCGCGACTGCGCATCAGGTCACGGATCTTCCTTTTCGCCACTTCAAGTCGACTGGGCGCGACATCGCGTATTGCCATGCTCATCGAAAGGTCGAGGGCTATGACCAAATGGTCAACTCGTTCGTAGATGGGTTTGGGAAGCACTTTCCATGCGGGTCCTGCCATGGCCAAGGAAGCAAGCGCAGCCGCGATGGCTAGGGACGCTATCGAGAGCTTGGATTCTCTCGAGGCGCCCTTTTCGACAAGAACATCCAGGAGAGACTCGTCAATGACGTTGGTCCAGTCGCTTCGGGTTCGGAGGCCATGCCTATGGATCAGGAGAATGACCGGCACGGCGACCAAGAGAAGCAACCACCATGGCCGCAGAAACTGAAAGGAATCAAGCACGTCAAGCATAGTTTCTCATGGACAGCCCAATAGCAGTCAGAAATCCGGCGATAGCGAGCCCCAACGGCCAGTGCAGCACCGACTGAATGGGTCGAAAGGTTTCGGGGTCCTGTTGCACGGGTTCCATCCGGGAGATCTCTGCATTCTCATCCTCAAGCATGTCGGGGTCGCTCGCTCGATAGTAGGTTCCTCGCGTGGTTGCCGCGATGTGCCGGAGGCTTGCCTCGTCCAGCGACAAGGACGAGAAGAAGGTTGTGGAGGAACTACCCACCCCAATCGTGTGGATGCGCACACCAAAGCTTGAGGCGAGGCTAGCTGCTTGTGAAGGCGAGAGATCGCCCTCGTTGTGCGCGCCGTCGGTCAGCAGAACAACGACTCGATCACCATCCGGCCGTTCCTTCAAGTGGTGAATCGCCAGTCCGATGGTGTTGCCGATGGTCGTGCGTCCGCCAGCGATCCGGTGTTCCAGGGTGTCGAGCATTTCTCCCACTGTCTTGCGATCAAAGGTCAGAGGCACGTACAAGTAAGGTTGTGTGCCGAAGACGATCAGGCCCACGCGGTCGCCCTCACGCCGGTCAATGAATTCGGCGGCCACCCGCTTGACCGCATCCAGACGCGTCTCGCGCTTGGCATCGTCGTACATGTCTTCTACGCCCATGCTCCCCGAGACATCGATGGCAAGCATGAGATCCCTTCCGGAGGTCGGAATGGCCGTGGGCTGGCCAACGTATTGCGGGCGCGCGATTGCGGCAACAAGCAAGATCCACGAGAGAAACATCACCATCAGAATGAGCCAGCGCCTGAAACGGCCGGCCAGCCCGCTGGACGCGCCGGCGATCCGAAACTCCGTCACGTTAGGCACGAAGAGGGCACGCTCCGATCGCTCTGCAACAGGAAGAAACCAGCGGACAAGCAACGGCGCCACGACCAAGCCAAGCGCCGCTGGCCACGCGAACTCAACCATGATTCGGCCTGCTTGCAGCCCTGCGGGACGGAGGCTTGATTCCCGCAAGTGTCTCCCTCACCAGGTCTGGAAGTTGTGAGTCGTCCAAGGCGCGCGGCTCGTACCGTTCGGAGCCCAAGCAAGTTCCAGCCCTCTGCAGAAAGCCCGAGTGCTGGAACCGATCCGCAAGGAACAGCAACCACGGTTGGCCGTACAAGCCCGCTGCGTCGCCACGCCGTTCGACGTGCACAAGCACCCGTTTGTAGAGTGCGTTCACGGAGTCGGCGTAGGTTCGCGCATCAAGCATGAGTTCCAGCCGTTGCTTCGTCAGGTACCGAGCCTCTCGCCTCACCTGTCGGTAGGGAGCGAGTTGCCGTCGTCGTCGAGTTCCCCACAAGATGGCCCATGCCGCAACGAGTGCCAATATGGCAGCGACAATCCACCATCCGTACGCCGGCGGCCACCAACCGGGCTCGACTGGCAAATGGATGTCACGCAGGTTGACCAGCTCCGGATGGATCAGTTCAGACATCCAGCAGCCCCGGATCCATCTCGCTCTCGGTCGAGTATTCGTAGAACTCCACCTGCAACGCGGAGCTCTCGTCTGCCAACAGTTTCAGACGGGTGCCGAATCGGTCTCTGTAGTGATCACGGCTCTTGCGGAGCGAGCTGTCGAACCTCAGTCTGGATACACCGTCGGTCACCGAGTAGAGACTTGCGGGAGGCAGACGCCTCTCCAGTTCGTCGTACACGAAGACGAGCTGCAGTCGATTGTGGCGGGACAAGCTGAAAATGTCGGAGCGAGCCTGCTCTCCGAATCCCGTGAAGTCGCTGATGACGACGATTCGATAGTTGAACCGCGTGACTCGCCGAACCTGTTCGAAAGCGTCCGCTACCGCCTGGCCCACCGTTTCCGAACTGGACGCAGCAGCAAGCGCTTGGTTGGCAGCTGCAACCGCACCTAGGAACTCCGCGACGTTGTGCCCGGTGAGTCTGGGCTCGACCACCGTCACGCCTTCCGTTCCAAAGACTACACCGCCAACGCGATCGCCAGAGTGTTGCGTACGAAACGCGATCCTGGCAGCCGCTTCGGCGGCTGCAACCGACTTCAACCGCCTGCGACTGCCGAAGAACATGCTTCGGGTCTGATCCACAACCACC
This sequence comes from Pseudomonadales bacterium, assembly GCA_021295935.1. Lineage (GTDB taxonomy): Bacteria > Pseudomonadota > Gammaproteobacteria > Pseudomonadales > Azotimanducaceae > Bin55. The sequence continues at coordinate 6,617 of JAGWBL010000008.1, read as the reverse complement.
AGGGTAGGTCGTTCGCGCTCTTCCCGAAACACCTTCGTGTGTGCCCGCCCCTTGCGTGCGGTGACCTTCCAGTCGATGTTCCGAACATCATCACCAGGCTGGTAGAGGCGAACCTCGTCGAAATCGACTCCGCGTCCCTTGAGACGTGACATGCGCGGTCCGCCGTGTTTCTTCAGGCCTCTGCGCTTCCCTCTGGATCGCGGCAGGCGATCGGACAGCGTCGCGAGGTCGTCGAGCGTTACGTACGCTCCCGCTAGAAACGCCATTCCTTTAGGGCACAGGAACCCTTGTCGCGATGGTGTCGATGAGCTCCTCAACGGCAACGCCCCTAGCCTCCGCTTCGAACGTCAGGATCAGGCGGTGTCGAAGTACGTCGTGGAGCACAGACTCCACGTCTTCGGGAGACACGAAGTCTCGTCCGTCAAGCCATGCGTTCGCTCGTGAACACTGATCAAGCGCGATGGTTGCGCGAGGGCTGGCACCGTACTCGATGTCCTCGGAGCCGTCACGTGACTGGGTGACGAGGGCGACGATGTATTCCTCTATGGCGTCCGACATGTAGACCTCAGTGACTTCGCGCTGGGCCACCTCGATCTCCGTCGGCGTGAGAACAACCGGGGGCTTGCCGAGATCACCCGTCTCGTCCATCCTGGCGATCCTGAGAATGCTGCTCTCGACTTCCCGCGTTGGATAGTCAACCTTCACAAGCATGAGAAATCGGTCGAGTTGCGCCTCAGGCAGGGGATAGGTGCCTTCCTGCTCAATCGGATTCTGCGTGGCCATCACCATGAACAACGAGGGAAGGGCGTAGGTTCTTCGACCTACGGTAACTTGGTGTTCGCCCATGCCCTCCAGCAGAGCCGATTGCACTTTCGCAGGAGCACGGTTGACTTCGTCCGCGAGCACCAAGTTGTGGAAGATCGGTCCCTTCTGGAAACTGAACGAACCATCTTCCGGACGATAGATGTCCGTGCCCGTCACATCGCTGGGAAGCAGATCAGGAGTGAACTGGATGCGATGGAATTCGCCTGAGATAGCTCGTGCCAACTCCTTGATTGCTCTGGTTTTTGCAAGTCCAGGAGCTCCCTGAACGAGCAAGTGTCCCTTTGTGAGGACGGCAACGACCAGTCGATGCATCAATTCCTGCTGGCCGATGACTCGGGTGTGCAGCCAATCAAGAAGAGCAGCTACGCGGCTGTGCGTCGTGCTGATCAAGGGAAGGGGTTCAGTCATCCAGGAAATGGCACTCTCTAGCAAGCGAGAATTCTATTCTTGGCTAGGGATGCCGCAGCTCAGTGCAGAGTTGCGGAAGAGCAGGGGGCCGAGCGCCTTGCTTGCCATACCGCGGTCTGGGGAGCTGGTGCAGTTCGACTTCTCACGGTTGACGTCGGGCACCCTTGATGAAGTTCTCGGCACGCTTCGTGCTCTTCGAACGCCAGAGTGTTGCCGGACTTGACCACCCAGTTCGAGTCTTTGCCGGGTTCGCTGCCACAGGGCCAAGACACGTCTGCCAAGACCAACCTCTGCCTGCCGATGGCCCGTCAGGCAGCTTGCTTCTTGTTCAGGATTCCTTCAACGGTTCGAGAGCGACTCGTCCGCCTTCCACCTAATGGTCATCCAGTAGAACTCTCGTTGCACTCGCCCCGTCCAACTCAAATGCGTCGCACGCTGACCAGTGCAGTCAAGCATCGCGACGTACACGGGGCGGATGGCCTCGGAATGGAGGTCTTGTCCTTGCAAGCGGGCTATTGCAGTTCCAAGACAGCTTGTAACCCGAGGCAACGCTCACGCACAAGGAGCTCGGCACCCGGGAGCCTTCCGTGTACGTCATCTGGGACACGCTCCAGGAAGTGTTCCAACCAAGTCCTGACCGTACGAGGCACAGCAACTGGTGTTGCATGCGCACCTGCCGTGCAACCAAGTCACTTCCAGCGCTTGAAGTTCCTCTCACCATAGAATCTGCATCGTGTACTCACTCGTGCGGCCGCTTCTGTTTGAGCTGCCTCCACAGCAGGCACATGCCCTGAGTCTCGCCTTTCTCCATTTGCTGGGAAAGTTCAGTGCGTTGGATCCAGAATCGGCAGACCATTCGGTGCGAGTGGCCGGCCTCGACTTCCGCAATCGCGTCGGCATCGCGGCAGGATTCGACAAGAACGGTCTGGCGCCTCTGGGAAGCCAGCGTCTAGGTGTGGGTTTTGTCGAGGTTGGGACGGTCACGCCACTGCCGCAACGCGGCAATGCCAAGCCCCGGGTGTTCCGGATCAAGCAGGAGCGGGCACTTGTCAACAACCTCGGTTTCAATGGCAGGGGAGCAAAAGCGATGGCAGCGCGACTTTCCGCAACCCGTCACTTGATTCACGTTCCGCTGGGAATCTACGTGGGTCCCAATCAGCAAACTCCGCTGGAACGCGCCGTTCTCGACTACGAAGCTGCGATGGCGGTGCTCGCGCGCTTCGCGGACTACTTCGCTATCAACGTGTCGTCTCCGAACACGCCCGGCTTGCGAAGACTGCAGGCGTCCGGATGGGCGGAGGACTTGCTTGGAAGGCTCGTCGAATTCCGCAATGCCCTCGCACGGGACATCGGGCGCAGGATCCCGATGTTCGTCAAGCTGAGTCCGGACATGTCCGAGTCCGAGACCAGGGATCTCGCCAGAACCGTTATGCAGTCTGGGTGCAATGGCCTGATCGCCACCAACAGCACCAGTGCCAGACCGGTTCGAGATCGGCGAGCGCACACCAGGCCGGGGGGATTGAGCGGAAAACCATTGCTGTCGCAATCCATCGCATGCGTCGAAACACTCCGTTCGGAGATCGGCTGGGAGTTTCCAATCATCGGTGTCGGCGGAATCCACGACATCGAGTCGGCGCTCAGAATGCGGCGCGCCGGTGCAGATCTCCTCCAGCTCTATACGGGACTGATTTACGAAGGTCCGGGACTGCTGCGGATTCTCTCGAAGAAACTAGCGGCTCGGTAATCCGACGGGACCTGGTCCCGCTTTTCAACCGTACTTCGCCCCGCGGTCATGGGCGCTGGACACCAGCTTCCCCACTAGTTCTTCGAAGCTGATGCCAACGGCTTGCGCTGCATCGGGGTACAGGGAAGTGGGAGTCAGGCCAGGAATTGCATTGACCTCGAGAAGACAGTACTTCTCGGAGTCGCCCACAATGAAGTCCGCTCGCGAGAAGTCCGCCAGGCCCAGAGCCTCGTGCGCCTCGACAGCAACGCGTCGCAACAGCGCTTGCGCTTTCTTGGACAAGTCGTGCGGAGGAATGATGTGCTCGCTCTGTCCTGCGGCGTAACGATTGTGGTAGTCGTACCACTCGCCTGCTGCCACAACGATTTCGGTCACTGGCAGCGCGATCGAAGACTCGCCAAACAGATCGAGAACGCCCACGGTCATCTCCCGTCCTACCACGAACTCTTCCACCAGCACGGTTTCGCCGTAAGTGAACGCCTCGCCAAGCGCCGCTTGAAGATCGCCTCCCTGCGGCAGCGGAATGACTCCCAACGCGGACCCGTGGGACACAGGTTTCAGCACAACACTGGCACCCAAGTGGTCCAGGATCTGGGACATGGATACATCCAGCGGGTCCTCTCGCCGGATCAACATATCGCGAGCAAGCGTCAAGTTGCGGCTTCGAAAGATCTGCTTGGCCGTGAACTTGTTCATCGCGGCTGCGCATCCAGCTACGTCACTGCCGACATAAGCGCATCCGAGCACCTCGAGAACGCCTTGGACCGCACCATCCTCGCCAGGCGAGCCGTGCAACACCGGAAACACGACTTCCGGTTCGATGCGCTTCAGCCTTTCGAAAACATCGCGATCCAGTTCGACGAGATGGACTTCGTGTCCCGCCGACGTGAGCGCCTGCGCGACCTGTTTGGCCGAACTACGCGAAACGGAGGCCTCGGGAGAGGGACCTCCGGCCAGCACCGCCACGCGAAGGGTCACGAGAGGTTGGCGACCTCCGCAGACTCGAAGATGTCCTGGCTCAGTCCCGGCGCTTCAAGTCCGAACACTCTCGAAAGAAACACGATTTCAGCTTCGATGGCAGTCTCGCGGCTCCTCGCGTCCCTGAAGCCATGCCCTTCGCGTTCGAAGATGAACAGCGCAGTTGGCACGCCGCGTGCCGCGAGGGCCTTGAACATCATTCGCGCTTGGTTGGGAGGAACGACCCGATCCTCGGCGCCTTGAAAGAAGATGACCGGACAGGTCAATTGCTCGATCTGGTTTACGGGGGAACGGCTCTGAAAGTGTTCTCGTGAAACCAGTCGTTCCAAGTAACGGGATTCAAACTTGTGCGTGTCCGCATCGAGAAGCGCCAAATCGCCTATGCCGTAGTAGCTCGCGCCTGCCTTGAACACTTCCGAAGTGGTGAGCGCCTGCAATGTCGTGTAGCCACCCGCACTTCCACCCTTGATGGCAACCCGTGTCGGATCCACCTTCGACATCTCCACCAAGTGCCGGACACCCGCCTCGCAATCGGCGACATCGACGATTCCCCAGTTGCCCTCCAGCCGCTCTCGGTAGCGACGCCCGTAGCCAGTGCTGCCTCCGTAGTTCACGTCCAATACTGCCCAGCCTCGGCTTGTGTAAGCCTGGATGGCCAAGCTGAGGCTGTTGTCATGCCGGGAGGTTGGCCCGCCGTGCGTGAGCACCAACAGAGGCGGCGCTCCTTCAGGACGCTGCTCGATCCCTGGATTGGTGGGAGCGTAGAAGGAGGCGGGCGCGAGGTCTCCATCCGGAGTGGGATACTGATTCGGATCGCCTATTCAGATCCACGCCTTGGTGAAAGGGGAGGACACGCGCTGGTGCACGACTGAAGACCGACCCGTCTCCGCGTTGATGGTCAGCACGAACGGGGGGGTCGTTGAAGATCCTGCGATGCAAGTTGCCGTTCTCTCTCCGCTCTGGCTGCGACCGAAAACAGATCCGTATCCGGATCAACCGGCGTGTATCGATCGTTCCGAGTGTCTGGTTGAATCGACGCTCACGAGATCTGTTGTGCCGTCCCTTGTTCGAGCCGCAAGAACCGTTCCGTCCTCACACACCCCGAAGGACCGAAGTCCGAACACCCATGCTGGTCCTCCGTATTCCGCGGGTTTGAGCAGCAGCGGGCAGACTTCAAGATCCGAGTCGGTCCCAAACAGGTTCCAGAATCCATACTTGTCACTCAGATACAGCAATGCGCCATTGGCGCCCCAAGTGGGCTGCACGATGGATTCGTTTTCACCGCCCGCCAGAACTCGGGAGTTTCCAAGTCCGCCGTCATCGAGCACGTCAGCCACATATAGGTACGAACCGTCCCAAGGCATGTTGGGGTGATCCCACGCAACGTACGCCAATCGTGCACCATCCCCGCTCAGCGCAGGCGACATGTAGAAGTCGTGGCCCTCGGCAAGAACGGCAATGTTCCCGGCACCAGTGTCGATGGCGACCAAGTCGTTCACCGGCTCGCCCTCGGCCCGGTGGAATTCCCGAATCGCGATCAACCGTTCGCGCCTTCGATCCTTCTGCAGATCAGCGAATCGCTCCGAGTCATCGCCCGAAGTGAGACACTCGCATTCATTGGGGTCGTCAAGCGAGACTTGGTAGATGTTTTGGTCGCGCGCATTGACCAGCCAGAGATGCGCATCGTTCAAGCAGTAGGAACCACCTCCATACTCGTGGACGCGACTTCGTGCGCTGAGTTCCTGCGGGATCACTTCCTTCACGGCGCCGCTGCTCTCCAACCGGACGATCGTGGACCGGCCACCCTCCAGTGGTCGTAGTTCCAACCAGTACCAATGGCTGTCATTGGTCCTGAGTTCGCTGATCTCTATTCCCGACGCTGCAACATGACTTGGCGTGACCGGGGATCGCCAGCTGCCATAGGCATTGCTCATCGCTCGCTCCAACTGATGGCCTTGAATCCTTCTTTGTCGGATTTCTTGGCAACGATTGCCCATCGTTCGTGGTCACGCCAAGATCCTTCGATGTACTGGTAATCCTTGGCGACGCCCTCATGCCGAAACCCGCAACGCTCGACCAATGCGCGGGATCTGGTGTTGTCCGGCTGAACCATCGCCTCGAGTCTGTGCAAACCGAGACAGAGAAACGCATGTTCAACACTGAGTTTCAGACCTTCAGTCATGTACCCCTTGCCAAGCAATGAGGGATTGGCGTAGTAGGCCACGAATGCGGTCAGCAGCGAACCCCTGACAATGTTGTTCAGGTTGAACACGCCTGCAATCTCGCCAGTCTTGCACAGGCAGCACACCAGCCCCTCGGCGTCAGGCTTGGACGTCCGACAAAGGTATTGCTTGAACGACCTGCGAGACATCGGCGGACGGATCCACGGATGGTGGAAAGGCTGCCCCCGACGGGCGATCTCGATCAACGACGAGCGGTCGCTTCCCCGAACGCGTCGTATGTACACGCGCTCCGTGCGTCGGAGGCACCCCTCTCGCAACGGTTCCGGTTGACGACCGGATGCAGATGCCGTCGACGCAGCAGGCTGCCGGAGAGGATGGGCCTCGGCCTCAGATCGGCTTAAGACCATCCACACTCCAATTCGCTACCTGAACACCAGCTTCCGTGGGTTCATATCATTCTAAAGTCAGCGAACCCGCTT
>JAGWBL010000199.1 GCA_021295935.1 Pseudomonadales bacterium | reverse complement strand
AACAGCGCCCGCTTGACGGCTTTCGCGCCATGCGAAACTCTTGGGCAAGTCGAACGAGCCTCGGTGCCAGACTGGTTTCCTGTATAGATGAGTTGGGCATGGAATTCGTCGGTTCGGTCCAGCGAAGTCTCTCCACCCGCAACTCTTCTGGAATGGTCGTTGTCGCCGATCAGCGTTGAACACACAGCGTCTGCGCCCTTCGGTTGTCAGATATGACACAAGTACAGACACTTCACTAGTTCCAACGATGAAGTCTTTCCAATCAAGGATGGAAGAAGACAAGAACCCGTTCTTCGGAAGCGAACCGTCTTCCATGCACGTTCCCTTGATGCAAGCGGTTCTGCTTTCAGTTTCAGGCATGTGATCACCGCTGCCGGTTGTCCGGCCCGTTCCGCGGGATCCATCGCCTGCAAGGAGATACGCGGATCGGGTCCAGAATCGAAGTCCCGAGCCCCACGGCTCTCGACGGTTTCCTGGTTTTCCCGATCCGGTCCTGGTGCCCGTTTGTCCTTGCTCTTCATCCGACCTTCTCACCTTCCCAACGGCTTCCCGATGTTCTCTCACGCAGGGGCGACGGCCCGGCAGTCCTTCTTCGCCGTCGTCAGCGATCGCGCCATGTGATTCGCCAGCGCGACCACCACCCTCGTCGGCTTGCCGAGTCGCCGTCTTCACCGCCACGAACCGCAGGGTCGGCCGCTGAGCCGCCTCGCAGATCGCCTCCGCATCCGCCGCGTCATTCTCTTGCCGCTTGACGAAAGGCCTCACGCAGATCGGCGGAACCAGCCGTACCTCGTGCCCGAATTCCAGCATCCGCCGATCCAGGTGGTGGGAGCCGGCGTAGGCATCCATCGTCACCGTGCAGCGGCACCGCGATTCCGGAAGGGCAAGCAGCTTCCGCTTCGTCCGTTTCCTGCGGAACAGCACGGCCTCGTCCTGAGCCGCTCCATGCAGCTGAAGGCTCTGCTGCACCGAATCGATCCCGATCATGCTGGGGTTGTTCGCGGACGCCTCCTTCGGTGTGTGCTTGAACAAGTCAAAACAGTGACACATCTTGATGCCGTTGGGAAGGGGCGTTCACTCCATCGAAGTTGAGATTGGTGTGTCCTTCTATGAACTGCCGACAAGGAACCGGCTTGTCATCGATTGGCGCCGCTGTCTTGCGGTGGCACTCCGCAGATTGTTGCGCAGCACAGACAATCCGAGATGCGCCGTAGCGTTGGGTCCCCTTGCACACCGGTCACATGGATAGCCAAGTGCCGTAGAGTTCGCCTTACCTCGGCTGAAGCAGCCTCAGGTGCTTGGGTTGAGCCAGACGTTCGATCAGCTCGAAGCACAGTTCGACTGCAAGAGCGAGCGCGGCGGCTGGGATCGCTCCTTGCAGAATCAACCGGGTGTCATTGAGTGCCAGCCCCTCGACGATAGGCTCGCCCAATCCGCCCGCTCCAATGAATGCTGCCAGGGTCGCCGTGCCAATGCAGATCACGGCCGAGGTTCTGACGCCAGCAAGACTGGACGGTGTCGCCAGTGGCAGATAAATGTGGCGGATCCGGTTTGCAGTTGTCAGACCGATGCCGGTTGCCACTCGTACGATTTTCGGGTCGACGGACCTGAGGCTGGTAACGGTGTTTCGCATGATGGGCAGCAGCGAATAAAGAAACAACGCGACGATCGCGGGCCGTTGTCCGATCCCGAACAAGGGAATCATGAATGCCAGCAAGGCGATGGACGGGATGGTTTGCAACAGGCCCGAGATGTAGACCACGATCCGGGAGAGCCAAGTGCTGCGAAACACTAGAAGCGAGAGCGCCAATGCGAACACGATGGCCGCGCCGAGCGCCATCCCGGTCAATCGAAGATGCTCCAGCGTGTTGCGCAGGATCTCGTCCCACACCGACTCTATCTGGATCTTGTGAAGGAAGCCGATGGAGTGCAGGTGGCTGGCAGCCACCGCTGCGAAGCTCTCGTTTTCGCCGGACACGCGCTCGTTCAACCGGACCATCTGCTCGTCCGTGATCGTTGAGGCGATGCGTCCGAGCGCTGCCATGACGCGCGGGTCGATGTCGGTCCGAACGAGCGGGGCAGCGAGATACCGAGGGAAAACCCCCTTGTCGTCCTCAAGCACATGGAGGCTGTACCGAGCTATCTCCCCATCTGTCGTGTAGCCGTCCGTCCCGTCGACCTGCCTGTTTGCTAGCGCCTGGTAGGCCAAGGTGTGGGAGATTCCGGAAGGTGTGTACTCGAACCCGTACACCTGCTGAAGTCTGGGCCAGCCATCCTTGCGTTCGAGGAACTCGTGCGACAAGACCAGATCGATCTCTGGAGCTTCTGCCAAGTCGGAGAGTGTGTTGAGTTCGTACTTCTCGGCGATGACCCGACGAACGACGATGGCATAGGAGTTGTTGAATCCGAACGGTTCGAGCATGCGCAACCCCTGCCTTCCGAGGTGTCGGTTCAAGGCATGAAGTTCCAGATGTTCCTCGCTCTTGAGAATCGCTTGGCTGACGGTTCCGGTGTACTCGGCGTAGACGTCGATCTCGGAGTTGACAAGGGCGTCGTAGCACACCTTTGTGCCGCCCAGGCCAAATCTGCGCTCGACAGAAAATCCCTCTGCATCGAGCAGCTGGGCGATGATTTCGCCAAGCAGGTAGGACTCCGGAAAGGTCTTGCTGGCGACAACCAACGAGCCCGGGTCATCAGCCCACACCGTGGGGGCCAGCAACAGGGCAACCCCTAGTACCGTGCGTTTCAACTGTTGCCTTGGAG
>JAGWBL010000198.1 GCA_021295935.1 Pseudomonadales bacterium | reverse complement strand
ATGACCAGGCAGAACTTCTGGGCTCTCGTCCGCAAGTACTCTCTCGCGGCTGGCATTCACAAGTCCATTTCGCCGCATACACTGCGGCATGCGTTCGCGACGCACATCGTCAATCACGGCGCGGACCTGCGCGCCGTTCAACTCATGTTGGGCCATGCAGATCTCTCGACCACCCAGATTTACACCCATGTAGCCCGTCAGCGCATGAAGGAACTCCACCAACAACACCACCCTCGAGGATGAACCACATGGCCGCCCAAGTCTCTAGAATCCTAAGCGACTCAATGTGGAGACAGATTGGCGAAGTGTCCAGAATGAACAGCGAGTTGCTCCGACGGTCTTGCACTCTGATGGGTGCGGCACTTGTGGCTGCTAGCGCGTGGGGAACGTCTGAGCCGGAGACCACGCCAGAGGAGCGCGGGGAGGAACCGCTTCCGCTTGGCGAGCTCATCACCCTGCTGAATCAGTTGATGGTGGGAGGCAAGATCGTGGACGCCTATCAGACCACTGTTCCCGGCCTCGTGGAGTTCCATCTGGAAGACGGGGACTTGTTCTTCGCGACTGATGACGGCAGGTATCTGTTCACTGGGGAAGTCTATGAACGCGTCGGCAAGAACTCTCTCGTGAATCTCACGGACACCCGTCGACAGGAACGGTTCTTTCGCCTGGTGGATCCGAACAGCAGCATCAGCTTTCGACCGGAGGGCGAGACTGTAGCAGTCGCTTACGTGTTCACGGATTACACCTGCGGCTACTGCCGGGCACTGCACAAGAACATCGACAATTACCTGAGCCGAGGCATCGAAATCCGATACCTCGCCTATCCGCGTGGTGGCAAGCAAACGCAGGTTTATCAAGACATGGTCTCGATCTGGTGTGCGGACGATCCAAAGGACGCCATGACGGAGGCCAAGCGGGGCAGGGAGTTCGCACGGGCGTTCTGCGCGCATCCAGTGGATGTTCACATGAAACTTGGCGGGCTCATGGGCGTGAGAGGAACGCCGACCATCGTGCTAGACAACGGTCGCACGTTTCCTGGTCTCGTCCGAGCGAAGAGGCTCTTGCAGGAGGCCTCGCCCTAGACATGCTCTACGCTCCATGAATCGCCTTAATGGCGAGTCGATGGCTGGAGTGGCCTGAACTCCCAAGCCGCGAATTTCTTGATTCAGACCTTTCGGCGTTCGCACCGACGGAACCCTCCGAATCGAGTTGCTTCTGGAACACTCCGGAGGTAGCGAGCTGTCGCTGCTTCCTTCACCGCCTGTTGTCCGCTGCGAACTGAACGCACCATGAGATTGGGAATCGCTGGATTGGGGACGGTCGCTCAGGGCTTGCTGGCACTGGTGCGCGAGCTTGGCACACATCTTGACTCCTGCTCCGATCACGCACTCGAGGTCACTCGAGTAGCCAGCCGTCGCCCAAGGTCCGAGGTGGATCTCCTGGGTGCGACATTCGATAGTCGAGTCGATTCGCTGGTGTCGGACGATGTCGATGTGGTTGTAGAGCTTATAGGCGGAACGGAAGCTGCTCGCCAGCTGGTCTGCGGAGCTCTGGAAGCGGGAAAGCCAGTAGTCACCGCCAACAAGGCTCTGCTCGCGGAGCATGGCAACTCCATCTTCGAGCTTGCGCGGTCAAGAGGAGTGTCGGTTGGGTTCGAAGCCTCGGTCTGCGGCGGCGTGCCCATCATCCACACGCTTCACACCTCCCTGGCGGGAACGCAGATCAGGGAGATTGCCGGGATTGTCAATGGGACGTGCAACTTCGTCCTTTCGACGATGGAGGAACGCGACGTATCCCTTGCCTCGGCGGTTTCAGAGGCATTGCGCTTGGGGGTGGCAGAAGCCGACCCCCGCTTCGACATCGACGGCATCGATGCCGGGCAGAAGCTCTCGTTGCTCGCCGCCTTGGCCTTCGGCATGCCGATCCGTTCAAATGCCGTGCGGGTGGAGGGGATTTCGGCCGTGAGTCGGGAGGACGTTAGACTGGCCGGAGAACTCGGATTTCGAATCAGGCACATTGCGCAAGCGAGGTGCGGGTCGGAAGCAATTGAGCTGGGCGTACATCCTGCACTCATCAAGTGCGACTCGACTCTTGCGCAGGTGAGGGGGGTCCTGAACGCGGTAGCTCTTCGCACATCCGCCTTGGACAAGCTGGTGTTGCTGGGTCCTGGGGCCGGAGGTCGAGCCACCGCGGCGGCCGTGCTCAGCGACCTGCTGGAGGTGGCGCGCAATCGCGGGAAGCCGCCCCCAATTGGGAGAACACGCACACTTGCAATCACCGGAATGAAGACGCCATCACGGTTCTACGTCAATGTTCCAGCCCTGGACCGTCCCGGAGTGATGGGTCAGCTGGGGGAGATCATGTCGAATCATGACGTGTCTCTGGACGCGATTCTCCAAAAGCCGGCGGATGCCAGAACGCCGCGTGCACGGACGTGGGTTCCCGTGGCGCTTCTCACCAGCCCGATCACATCATCGGAACTGGCGACCGTCCTTCAGGAACTCACTCCCCTCACCGATCCGCAGCGATCGATCCGCACGATTCGCGTCATGGATTCAGAGTATTGACGAGCAACGCCCTCAAGAAGCCGCCTTCGAAGATCGAGTTGCGCGACAGACAGGACGGTGTCGAGTCATTGGCTCGCGAATTGCGGATTCCCGAGTTCCTGGCACACGCCCTCCGCTAGTTGGACCTCTCGCTTGGCAACCTCGAAGCCGCGTCCGGTCTGCCGGACATCGAGAAGGCTGCACAGCGCTTGGCTCGAGCGGTCAAGGAAAACGAAAACATCGCAGTCGCCGGAGATTTCGATGCCGACGGCGCTACAGCGAGCGTGTTGTGCGTTTCCTTCCTGAAGTCCCTTGGGGCCACCAGGGTCTCGTGGCACATTCCCGATCGGGTCCGGTTCGGGTACGGGCTGAGCCCGGGATTCTGCAGGGAGATTCTCGATCTGGAACCGAATGTCATCGTGACCGTCGATCAGGGCGTCAGTTCCGTCGACGGAGTTGCGTTGGCGGCAGCAGACGGGGTCGACGTGATTGTCACGGACCACCACTTGCCCCCGGACACGCTTCCCGCTGCTTACGCCATCGTGAATCCAGCGATGAAGGAATCGTCGTTTCGTGGCAAGCTGGCGGGCGTCGGGGTGGCGTTCTATCTCATGGGTGTGGTGTGGCGCACTCTGCAGCGTGACGGGTTCTTCGCGGGAGTCAGTCGCTCGAGTCCCGATATCAGGGACTGGTTGGACCTTGTGGCGCTTGGCACGGTCGCGGATCTGGTCCCGCTTGACCGGAACAATCGAATACTGATCCGTCAAGGATTGGAGAGGATTCGAAGCGGGAGGGGAAATGTCGGGATCTCCGCGCTCGCCCAGGCGGCCCGTCGTCCATTGGACACTTTGCGAGCGGAAGACCTGGGCTTCGTCATAGCTCCACGAGTCAATGCAGCGGGACGCATTGCGAGCATGAGGGCGGGCGTCGAGTGCTTGCTGTCGCAAGACAGGAAGCAGGCGCGAGCAAGGGCGGCAAGGCTCAATGAACTCAACGTGAAGCGACGATCGTTGCAGGACGACATGCTTGCCACGGCCGGGGACCTCGTCTCCGCCTGCGATCGGGCCGCGGATGCTCACTGCCTTTACCACACTTCGTTCAATGAGGGCGTAGTGGGACTGGTCGCGGGAAGGGCGAAGGACGCTCTGGAAGTTCCGGTGGCGGTCTTCGCGGACAGTCAGCCTTTGAGCTTGGGCGAAGTCAAGGGATCGCTTCGGTCAGTGGAGGGTGTCCATATCAGGGACGTTCTCGCTGAAATCGACGCGGAGTACCCAAACTTGATCCAGAGATTCGGCGGGCATGCGATGGCAGCGGGCCTGACCCTGCGCAAGGGGAGTCTGAACAGGTTTCAGACGATATTGGAATCCGGCGTGGGCGAGCGGCTGAAGAACGCGCGTCCTCGCGGGATTTGCAGATCTGACGGGGACCTGCCAGCAGCTGAACTGACGTACGAGAACGCAAGGTTGATAGAGGAGTTCGGGCCGTGGGGTCAAGACTTCGAGGAGCCGCTGTTTCACGGTAGGTTCGAGGTCGTCCACGCAGCAACGATGGGGCCGCGCAGGCAACACACTCGAATGACCCTGGTCAAGGACAACAGGAACGTCGAGGCGATCGCGTTCAATTCACCACCGCCGGACACACCAAGAGTCACACTGACCTACCGGCTCAGGGTAAAGCGGTTGCAGGGTCAGGAATCGGCTCAGCTCTTGGTTCGCGACGTTCAGCCGGAAGGCACAGGTTTGATAACATGACGATTGCAAGGAGGATCACGCCATGGCAAGAAATCCCATTCTCAGAGACTCACTGACCAACCTAGCTGAACGTGTGCTGATGCTCAAGGACTGTCTTTGACTACGTTGCCAGCAAGGATCGGTTCGAAGAGATCGAACGGGAGCTCTCCGAGCCGGAGGTTTGGCAGGACCACGAGCGAGCAAGGGCGCTGTCCAGGGAGCGCTCCCGCCTGGACGGAGTAATCTCTCGACTTGACACCTTGGAACGTGAGATTCGCGATGCGTCAGACACCGCGGATCTAGCGCTTTCCGAGAGCGATTCGGGTCTCTTGAAATCGGTCGAAGAGGACCTAGAGCAAATCTGCTCGGGGATACAGGACCTGGAGCTCTCAAGCATGTTCTCCGGCGAGAACGACGAATGCAACGCATACCTGACACTGCAAGCAGGAGAAGGTGGTACCGAAGCGCAGGATTGGACCAACATGTTGTTGGGCATCTACCTCCTGTCGGCGGAGTCGCACGCTTATCTTGCAGAGATTGAGGAAATCACCGACGGAGACGTGGCGGGGAACATGGGGGCG
>JAGWBL010000007.1 GCA_021295935.1 Pseudomonadales bacterium | reverse complement strand
TAGCCGCCCTGCTCGCAAGGGCCATCGGCGATCATCTCACATGCGTCTTCGTGGACAACGGACTGTTGCGAAAGAACGAGCGAACCGAGGTCGAGTCCTTCTTCGATTCGGAATTGTTTCCCGGGCGCATGAGGCTCGAGTGCATAGACGCCTCCGAGTAGTTCCTCAATCGACTTCAGGGCGCAATCGATCCTGAGCGCAAGCGGAAACTGATCGGTGCGGCATTCATCGAAGTGTTTGAAGATTACGCTCGGCAGCACGCGGAAATGTCTTGGCTCGCTCAGGGTACCATCTATCCTGATGTCGTGGAATCCGCCGCGACGAGATTCGGAAAGTCCCACGTCATCAAGTCCCACCACAACGTGGGGGGACTGCCGGCACGCCTCGGCCTCAAGCTCTTGGAACCCCTTCGCGACCTGTTCAAGGATGAAGTGCGGGAGCTCGGCAAGTCGCTCGGACTGCCCGACGACTTGCTCACTCGTCATCCGTTCCCCGGCCCGGGTCTGGGAGTTCAGGTCGTGGGCGAGGTGCGGAAGGAAGGGCTTGAAATGCTCAGGGAATCGGATGCCAACTTAATCGAGGAACTTCGCAAGCACGATTGGTACGGACGGATCGGGCAGGCCTTCGCCGTGCTCCTGCCTGTCAACAGTGTGGGAGTGACCGGCGACACTCGCCGTTACGGCCCCGTGATCAGCTTGCGCGCGGTCGAGACAGGGGACTTCATGACCGCGGCCACAGCTGAACTCCCCTGGGCGCTCCTGAAGAGCATCGCCACGAGAATCCTGAACGAAGTGCCGGGACTGTCAAGGGTTCTGCTGGATGTATCGAGCAAGCCTCCGGCGACCATCGAGTGGGAATAATTGCAACCGCGACACCCGGTCGCCATGTGCCGCCTGCAGGAGAGTCCTTGAATGGCCTACACCACCCGTGACATTCGCAACATCGCGTTGCTGGGAAGCAGCGGTTCCGGCAAGACGCTGCTGACCGAGGCCATGCTGTTTGCATCGGGAGGCATCACCGCGAAGGGGTCGATCGCGGCAGGAACCACAGTGTCCGACACAGACACCAGGGAGCGCAACACCCAGCACTCCATCAGTCCGACCGTTTGCCATTTCGATCATCAAGGTGTGCACATCAACGTGATCGACACTCCCGGAGCGCGTGATTTCTACGGCAAGACACTTTCGGTGCTTTCGGCCGTGGAGACTGCGGCACTCGTGATCAACGCCCAGAGCGGCGTGGACGCCATGACTCAGCAACTCTTGAACGCTGCACGAGAGCGCAGGCTGTGTTGCATGGTGGTCGTCAATCGAATCGATGCGGAAGGCGTGGATCTGGGAGCGGTGACGTCCCAGGTGCGTGAGATCCTCGGCAGCGAATGCATGCCTATCAACCTTCCTTCGTACGGGCGCGACGATGTGGTTGATTGCTTTGGATCCTCGGAGGGTCCCGCAACCACGCATGACGCCATTGAAGATGCCAACATCCGAATAGTCGAGCAAGTTGTCGAAATGGACGAAGAGCTCATGGAGCTGTACCTGGAGGAGGGAGAACTTCCCCACGACAAGCTCCACGACGCGTTCGGCATCGCTCTTCGTGACGGGCACGTCATTCCCATCTGCTACACCTCTGCGGAAACGGATGTCGGAATTGCTGAACTCCTGCGAGTGATCAAGGAGTTCATGGCCGATCCGACGGCAGGCAATCCCATTCGGTTCAAGGCCGGAGGCGAATCTGTCAGCATCAGTCCCGATCCGGACGGCGCGTTGCTTGCACACGTCTTCAAGATCAGCATCGATCCGTTCCGAGGTCAGCTGGCAACGGTCCGATTGCATCGCGGAACAATGCGCGCGGGAGGGCAGGTCTACTTTGACGATGCGCGCAAACCGTCCAAGATTGGACACGTACTGAAACTGAACGGTGCTAGCCAGCTCGAGGTTCCGGCGGTCGTGGCGGGAGACATCTGCGCATTGCCCCGGGCGTCGGAAGCATCCTTCAACTGCGTGCTGCAGGACGCGAGGGACGAAAGCGGGCTCTGCGTCGAGACCACCAGCTTGCCCAATCCGGCATACGGCCTGGCGGTGAGGACCGAGAACGACGCCGACGCGCAAAAAGTCTCGGACTCGTTACAAACCGCAATGCTGGAAGACCCGTCCATTCGGGTGGAGCACGTCGCCGCCCAGAACGAGACTGTTCTTCGTGGAATGGGTGAGGTCCATCTGCGTGATGTGCTGGAACGCATCACAAGTCACTACGGCATGACAATCGAGACTTCGTTTCCTGCAATCGCCTACAGGGAGACGATAACTTCTCGATCGGAGGGACACCACCGCCACAAGAAGCAAACGGGCGGGGCAGGCCAGTTTGGCGAGGTGTTCCTGAGAGCCGAACCGATCGAACGCGGCAGCGGGTTCGAATTCGTGAACCAGGTGGTCGGGGGCGTCATCCCGGGGCAGTTCATTCCCGCCGTGGAGAAGGGCGTGCGTCAAGTCATGGCCAGCGGGGCGATCTCGGGCCACGAGATGCAGGACATCCGAGTGACGGTGTATGACGGAAAGCACCATCCTGTGGATTCGAAGGAAGTGGCGTTCGTGCAGGCGGGCAAGCGCGCGTTCATGAATGCCATCGCCAAGGCACGGGCGATCATCATGGAGCCCGTGGTTTCGGTGCAGGTTTCAGTGCCAAACGATCGAATGGGAGATGTTGCAGGAGATCTCTCCTCGATGGGTGGCATGGTGAGCGGTTCCACGGTCATGGGCGGCACCACGGTGGTTGAAGGCAGGGCGCCCTTGCGCGAGATGCAGTCCTATCATTCGAGGCTCAATTCCATCTCCGGAGGAGAAGGTTCTTTCTCGATGGAGTTTAGCCACTACGAGAGAGTGCAGCCCGAACTGCAAAAGGAACTCGTTTCCAAGTTCCGGCCGCAGGAAGAGGAGTGATTCCAAGAGTGCTGCGGGAGGCGTGCAGACTCCTGTTCACGGCCGACTATGTCCTCTACGTCGATCGGAAGCTTCGAACACGAGACAGGTGACGAACGCTACATGCGTGCGGCTCTTGATCAGGCCGCGTTGGCAGGGGCGGCGAGTGAAGTGCCAATCGGCGCCGTGGTCGTTGTCGGCGATCGTGTGGTGTCGACGGGTTACAACCGATCGATTGCATGCTCCGATCCCACCGCTCACGCGGAGATCGTGGCCATGAGATCGGCTGCGCAGGCAATAGCCAACTATCGGCTGGTCGGCGCATCGCTCTTCGTTACGGTCGCACCGTGCTTGATGTGTTTCGGAGCCATGGTGCATGCACGCATCGCGCGACTTGTCTATGGAGCTCCCAATCCCGAGTTTGGACGTGTCCCGCCCGCTGAAGGAGACTGGACCAGCTTCAATCACCGTTTCGATATTCGGGCTGGAGTCCTTGCTTCAGAATGCTCGGAAATGGTTCTCGAGTTCTTCCGGGAACGCAGATCGGACACAGTTGCGGAACCAAGCGCTGGGCGTCTTGGGCAGTTCTAGCTCAGTCAGGCTCGTAGAACTCCGGCCTGGACCGCCAAGCCATTCGCAGCATCGCTTGAATGCAGTGCGGGAAAGGCTACGCGAGAGTGGCGTTCCCGTACGACAACTCTTCGCTCGCTATGTCCACGTCATCGAATGGAAACGTGCACCGAGCGCCCAGGAGTCGGATCTTGCCGACACGCTCTTGGGCTACACAGCTGGGGAGCCGAGGTCCCAAGGCGTCTCGAGGTCCGAATCGGTGTTGGTCGTTCCGAGAAAGGGGACGATCAGTCCATGGTCCAGCAAGGCAACAGACATTCTCTGGAATTGCGGTCTGGACTCCGTGGCTCGGGTTGAGCGTGGAACTCGCTGGCGGATCCATCCCCGAGTCAAGGGCGCCATTCCGTTCCTTTACGACCGCATGACCGAGGAACCGATCTTTCCGGATCGGGAACGAGAGCGGATTCGTATGCAGTTCGAGACTCCGCAACTTCGATCGCTGCAAGTCATGGATGGATCCTCACAGCGTGACGCCATCATCGCCGCCAACGAGGCGCTGGGACTTGCACTGAACTCCGATGAGATCGAGTACTTGGCTGGGGCTTTTTCGAGCATGGGAAGACAGCCTACTGATGCGGAGCTCATGATGTTCGCTCAAGCCAATTCGGAGCACTGCAGGCACAAGATCTTCAACGCTAAGTGGGTGGTAGACGGGGAGACTCGTGACGAATCGCTATTCCAGATGGTTCCGCACACCTATCGCCCGGTGAATGGAGAGGGCATACTCTCCGCCTACTCGGACAACGCTGCCGTGATCGAGGGTGGCGACGTGATTCGACTGATCCCGGACCTTGAATCGCATGTCTATTCGAGGCAAAGGCGGAGGTGCCATGTGCTCATGAACGTGGAAACGCATAACCACCCCACGGCAATCTCTCCCTACCCCGGTGCCGCGACGTGGTCCGGCGGCGATATCCGAGACGAGGGGGCGGTTGGTCGAGGATCGAAGCCCAAAGCTGGACTCACGGGGTTCACCACATCGCATGTCCGCATCCCTGGTGATCCTCAGCCGTGGGAGCGGGAACGGAAGCCTCCGGATCGGCTGGCCTCCCCGTTCGAGATCATGACGCAAGGGCCGTTGGGGGCGGCAGCATTCAACAACGAATATGGCCGTCCGGCGCTTGCAGGCTATTGGCGCACGTTTGAACATGCTGTGGGCGTGCAGGCGACGTGGGGATACCACAAGCCGATCATGCTGGCGGGTGGTGTGGGGTCCATATTCGAAGAGCAAATCGCCGCTTGCCAGGTCACGAACCCCGCCAGCGTCGTGGTCCTCGGTGGTCCAGGCATGCTCATCGGTCTCGGCGGCGGGGCGGCTTCCAGCATGGGGGCAGGTGATTCCGCGGAGGAGCTCGATTTCGCTTCCGTTCAGCGAGAGAACCCCGAGATGCAGCGACGCTGTCAGGAAGTGCTGGATGCTTGCGCTTCCTTGAGGCACGAGAACCCTCTGTTGCTTGTTCACGACGTCGGGGCAGGCGGATTGTCGAACGCCGTTCCTGAATTGCTGAAGGACTTGGGGTGCGGTGGCCGCATCGACTTGGAGTCCGTTCCGAACGACGATGCCGGAATGTCGCCCATGGAGATCTGGTGCAACGAAGCGCAGGAACGTTACGTGCTGGCCCTCCAGTCCGGATCTGAATTCGAGTTCGACCGGATCTGCAGAAGGGAGAGGTGTCCTCACGCCATCATCGGTAGAACGACCGATGACGGCCGCCTCAGGGTGACGCTGCCGACTCAACGGCAACCGGTGGTGGACATGGAACTCGCGACCTTGTTCGGACGCCCCCCACGGATGACGCGGACATACACGACAGGATGTCGGACGACGGAGCCAATCAGGTTCGAAGGAATCTCCATGCGGGAGGCGATCGCGCGGGTGTTTCGCTTTCCCGCAGTTGGATCCAAGAAGTTCTTGGTCACGATTGGAGACCGCAGCATCACGGGTCTGGTTGCGCGGGATCAGATGGTCGGCCCGTGGCAGGTTCCCACAGCCGACGTGGCAATCACCTTGGCGGGCTTCGAGACCTTCGAGGGCGAAGCGATGGCCGTTGGGGAACGTCCCGCAATCGCCACTGTCAATCCGCCTGCAGCCGCGCGCATGGCAGTGGCCGAAGCCTTGACCAATCTCTGCACCGCGCGATTGAGCGGCCTCGGACGCGTTGTGCTGTCGGCGAACTGGATGGCCGCGGCTGGCTGGGAAGGTGAGGATCAAGCGCTTCGTGAGAGCGTGGTGGCTGTGTGCAAGGAGCTCTGCCCGACACTGGGTGTAGCCATCCCAGTAGGGAAAGACAGCCTGTCCATGCAGACATCTTGGGATGACCGGTCGGGAAGGCACAACTGCATTTCGCCCGTTTCCCTCAACGTCTCTGCCTTTGCTCCGGTTCCGGACGTTCGCGTGCACCGCACTCCGGTGTTTAAATGGGAAGGATCACTTCTGTACCTTCTCGAGTGCAGCGGTGAACGGCGGCTTGGATGCAGTGCTCTGGCCCAGACCGTGAACCAACTCGGAGACACTGTCCCTGATGTCGACGATCCATCGGCGCTGAAGCAACTTCTTGAATTTCAACTGGCATGTCACGACTTGGATTGTGTTGGGGGTATGCACGATCGATCAGATGGCGGGCTCTTCGCGACCGTGGCGGAGATGGCGATCAGCTCGAGACAGGGTGCGATCATCGAATCCTCGCAGCAGTGGATCAAAGATCTGTTCGCTGAGGAAATCGGTGTTGTCGTCGAGATTCACCCTGACCAGGGTGCAAAGTTCGTCGCGCACGCGAAGCGCTTTGGAAGTATCCGTGCGTTCCTGGTCGGAAAGACCGGGTCGGAAGCCGATCCCGAGTTGAGAATTGATGCCGGGGACAAGACTCTGTACTCGGAGCCGGTCTCGGCTGTAGAACGGTTGTGGGCAACGACAAGCCACTTGATGCAGAGGCAGCGAGATGCAGAGGAATGTGCAGACGAGGAGTTCGCAGCGATCGACCGGACCTCGCACAGGCTGAGACTCAGCTTGAGCTTTGAGAACCACGAGTCTGAAGAATCAAGCGTGGCGACGGCGTTGTCCCGGCCCCGCATTGCCATACTGCGGGAACAGGGAGTCAACGGTCAGATCGAGATGGCAGCAGCGTTCGACAGGGCGGGATTCGAGGCGGTGGACGTCCACATGTCAGACCTGTTGGAGAGGAGAGAGTCCCTGAATGGATTCCAGGCACTTGCGGCGTGTGGTGGATTTTCCTACGGCGATGTTCTCGGGGGAGGCGGAGGTTGGGCGAAGACCATTCTTTGCAACGAACGACTGCGGCTTGAATTCGAGGAGTTCTTCGGACGGGATACCTTGAGCTTGGGCGTGTGCAATGGTTGCCAGATGATGAGTCAGCTCACGGAATTGATCCCGGGCACGTCCCGGTGGCCGAGATTCGTGAGGAACCGATCGGATCGATTCGAAGCTCGCACGGTGCAAGTGCGGATCGAAGAGGTAGATTCGCCTTGGCTCGGCGGCATGAGCGGCAGCCAGCTTCCCGTTCCGATTGCCCATGGCGAAGGTAGAGCCAAGCTGCCCGAGAATGCACCAGCTGGCAGCAGGTTGAAGACCGTGTGCATGAAGTACGCGAACGCAGACGGAACCGAGGCCACACTATTTCCCGAGAATCCCAATGGATCAATCGAGTCAGCAGCGGGAATGATCTCTCTTGACGGGCGACATCTCGTGATGATGCCGCACCCGGAACGAGTGTTTCGGACAGTTCAGAACTCGTGGATCGATCCCTCCATTCGCGGATCGGAGAACGGACCTTGGATGCGTCTCTTCGCCAATGCACGTCGTGCGCTGGCATGAATCTGGAACCCAACGTCGTGGACTCAACAAGTCGGAGGAAGATGTGGCGCGAGCAGCAGTGACGGAGGCTCCATGGCGTCCATAGGCACTCCCCTTTCGCCAACTGCTACCAGGGTTCTCCTCTTGGGGGGAGGCGAGCTGGGCAAGGAAGTCGTCATCGAGCTGCAGCGCCTTGGCGTCGAGGTCGCAGTGGCGGACCGGTATGAACATGCACCAGCCATGCAGGTTGCCCATCGCAGCCATGCACTGGACATGCTGGACGAGGATGCACTGGAGGAAGTGATCAGACTGGAATCGCCGCACCTTGTAGTGCCCGAAATCGAGGCCATCGCCACGTCCAAGCTGCTTGAACTTGAACGTCCGGGCCTGCGGGTTGTTCCCACAGCGCGTGCGGCGCACACCACGATGAATCGCATGGGCATACGCAAGCTGGCCGCTGAGGAGTTGGAGGTGCCTACCTCCCGTTACGGATTCGCGTCCGACTTGGACAATCTGCGCAGTCTCGCTGGGTCAATCGGTTTTCCGTGCGTAGTCAAGCCCATCATGAGTTCATCTGGCAAGGGACAGTCCACGGTCGCGAGCGAAGAGGAACTCGCTGTGGGGTGGGAGTCTGCGGAGGCAAACGCACGCGGCGCGGGCGGGACTGTGATCCTGGAGCAGTACGTGAAATTCGAGTACGAGATCACCTTGCTCACAGTGCGGCACCGCGGCGGAACAACGTTCTGCGCGCCGATCGGGCACAGGCAGGAGCGGGGCGATTACCGGGAGTCGTGGCAGCCCCACCCCATGAGCGAACGAGCTCTCAGACGATGCCAGGACATCGCGAAGACAGTGACAAGCGCTTTGGGAGGTTACGGGCTCTTCGGTGTCGAGTTCTTCGTGGGCGCCGGCGATCAAGTCTGGTTCAGCGAAGTGAGTCCGCGACCGCACGACACCGGGCTGGTCACGCTGGCCAGCCAGGACCTTTCCGAATTCGCCTTGCATGCCAGGGCGATACTTGGCCTTCCGGTCCCGGCTGTGCGGCAGCACGGACCGTCGGCGAGCTCCGTGATTCTGGTTGAGGGCATCTCATCCAGTGTGCGGTTCGAGAATCTGCACGAGGCCCTTGAAGACGTCGACTCCCACCTTCGTCTCTTTGGCAAGCCGGGAGTGCAGGGGGAAAGGAGAATGGGCGTCGCCGTGTGCATGGACACCACCGTCGAACGCGCTCGAGACAAGGCGCGCCGCACCAGCGAAGCGGTCAGGGTCCTGCTCTGAGACGGGCGATACTGCGACGAGCGCCGATTCCTCACGGTGCGTTGGTTGTAGGGATTGAATTCCGGACAGCCTCGGTCGCTGCTGCCTGTTCGCGGTGGCCTGCATGGTAGGATTGAAGGGAGTCGGCTGGCGATCGGGTGTGGAGTCGACACGTCAGGCTCGCCATTGGAATCAATGGCTGGCACACCCTCCGTACCACGACGGTTGGCTCCGCGGAGCCAGACCGGCTGGGCGGTTCGTGGCAAACGACTCGTCGCCGCATGCACACTAGGGGATGATGGAACTACTGGATCGAGCTGGCCGACGACCTAAAGCGATGCCGTATCAAAAGTATCGCTCGTTCTCGCCGGTCGATCTTCCGAACAGGACTTGGCCCAACCGAACGCTGCACCATGCTCCTCGTTGGTGCAGCGTGGATCTCCGCGACGGCAACCAAGCCCTCATCGACCCCATGAACGTCGAAGAGAAGCACCGGATGTTCGAATTGCTTCTGGATGTTGGGCTTGTCGAAATCGAAGTCGGGTTTCCGTCGGCATCGCAGCCGGACTTCAAGTTCCTGCGCAGCATCGTCGACCAGAACTTGATTCCCGACGATGTCATCGTGCAGGTGCTGTGCCAAGCGCGGCCCGAGCTCATTCATCGCACCCTCGAGGCCATGGAAGGCGTCAAGCGCGGCATCTTTCACCTCTACAACTCGACTAGCTCACTGCAGCGCAGGGTCGTCTTCAACATGGACCGTGGTGAAATCGTCGACCTTGCTGTCTCCGGCGTCGAACTCGTGAAGCAGGGACTGAAGGACATCGTGGACTCGGACATCGTTCTCGAGTACTCGCCCGAGAGTTTCACGGCGACGGAGCTGGACTTCGCCGTTGAGGTCTGCGACGCCGTGGCAGCCGCTTGGGGAGCGACGCCTGAACGCAAAATGATCGTGAACTTGCCTTCGACGGTGGAGATGGCGACTCCCAACATCTACGCGGACCAGATTGAGTGGTTTTGTCGCAACTTCCGACACCGGGAGAGCGCAGTGGTCAGCCTTCACACGCACAACGACCGAGGTACGGGCGTCGCCGCGACAGAGCTCGGACTAATGGCTGGCGCCGAACGTGTGGAGGGAACTCTGTTCGGAAATGGAGAGCGAACGGGCAACTGTGACCTGGTTGCCGTCGCCATGAACCTCTTTTCGCAGGGTGTGGACCCAGAGCTGGATCTCCGGGACATGCCACGCATTCGGGAGACCGTGGAGGCAGTCAACAAGATTCCGGTGCACATCCGCCATCCCTATGCTGGCGAACTGGTGTTTACCGCGTTTTCAGGTTCGCACCAAGATGCAATCCGCAAGGGCATGAGCGTTGTCTCAAGAGAGCGGTGGGAGGTTCCGTACCTGCCGATCGATCCCGCCGATGTCGGTTCGTCCTATCGTGAATCCGTTCGGGTCAACAGCCAGTCAGGGAAGAGCGGTGTCGGGTTCATTCTGGAGGAGTACTTCGGCGTCTCATTGCCCAGGGACATGCTGGTGGAGTTTTCCAGAGTGGTGCAGAGGTTGACCGAAGACCTGGACCGGGAAGTGAAGCCTCCCGAGATTTTCAGGGCGTTGCTGAAGAGCTACCGTGACGATCAGGAACCGTACCGACTGAACCACCATGAGGTCGAAGCCAGTGACGATGGCGAGTGCTTCTTGAGAGCGGAAGTGACAGTCGCGACGAGCACGCTCAAGATCGAGGGAATGGGTGCCAACCCGATACTCGCATTCGCGGAAGCGCTTTCGGGCAGTCTCAACGAGCCGGTAGAGATCGTCGAGTCAAGCATTCACAGAGTCTTGTCCGCAGATGATGAAACCGCACACGATTACTTCTTGGGAGTTGTGGCGGTCGTCGGGGCCGACGGAACAACATACGGTGTCGGCTACGCTTCGGACGCCACGAACGCCCAACTCGACTCGGTCATTTCGTCACTGAATCGCAGATGGAGGGGCACCGCCGTCTTGCGCCCATTAGCGGCAGGGAGCGCTGCGTCAGCGAGTTGAGCGGAGCCCGCAAGTGTGGGTTCCGCGACTAACGACAACCCCCGAGTTGCAGCAAGATCTCTTGCGAGAGCCCCAATTGCCAACGTGCGTTTCACGAACACTCCGGCAACGAAGGCTGTCGTCGTGCAGCGCTGGGCCCGGATTCGCAGACTTGCAGGTTGCATTCCCGCTGAATCGCCAAGAAACGACATTGCCACATCGAACCCACCGCGATTGCGATGCACTTGAGCAACGCGCACTCTACCTTGGGTTCCTGCAACGATCGTCCCATTTCCCCGGAGGGGTCGACCCAAGACTCCATGGTGGCCTGGACGTTCTCAGCTAGTGTCTGCCGTTGATCGTCTCCGTACGCGCCATGCAGCCTGACAGTTCCGTGACTTCCTCAATGAACGATTGGTCCTCGGTGCCCCACGGAAGAGTGATCTCGTAGCTAGGCATCAGACTCTCCCTCCTACCTTCTGCGTCAGAAGGCCCTTTCGAACCAAGCTCACTCCACTCTGGAAGAGCCCGCGTTCTCGCGGTAGTCCCGGATCCGATAGTTTCCCAGGCCCCTAGTCTGATCGAAGAGCCGGCGGTTGGCGCGATCCGAGCCCAAGTTCAGAGGTTTGCTCGTACGGCCGGGCCCCAACGACAAAGGGCTCGCCACGATTCTTGCAGCCATGAGCGGGTGCCACCCGCGCTCAACCTGACTCCAACGCCAGCATTCGTCTCAGAACCTGGTTCTTGCAGGTCCGACAGGCCATTGGCTTGCCGTGTACTGGCGATCTAGTTCGCTGTCAAACCGGAGGCGTGTTCGTCCGAACTTGCGGTTCGCACGACTCGTGCGGTCTTGATTCGGTTGTCCGCCACCTGCAGGGCTTCAAACAGGAAGTCTCCGTGCCGCACGCTTACGGTGGACTCGGGGATGGTCCCCAGGAGTTCGAGCATCAACCCGTTCAAAGTACGGGGACCGGATGTCGGGAGGTCCCAGTCGAGTTCGCTGTTCAATTCCCTGAGTACGGCGCTCCCGGGCAGAATCCATGCGCCATCTTCCTGAGGATTCAGCCCTCCCAAGTCCTTGAAATCTTGATTGGCGCTCGTGAATTCACCCACGATCTCTTCGAGGATGTCTTCCACGGTGACCACTCCAGTGAACTCGCCGTACTCGTCCACGACAAGCGCGATTCGTTCCTTGCGGTTGCGAAAGTGAATCAGTTGAACGGTCAGGGGTGTCCCTTCGGGAATGAAGTAGGGAGGATCCAGTTCCTCGATGAGTGCGTGCCTTAGCAGGTCTCCGACCTCGAAAATCCGACTCCCCTTGCGCAGGTGCAGTACCCCGAGAATGTCGTTGAAATCGTGTTGGAACACAGGCATGCGGGTGTGCTGCGCCTCCAGGATCTCTCTTGCAATTTCCTCATCGGACTGCTCGAGGTCTATGCCCACCACATCGGCGCGTTGCACCATCACGTCGTCGACCGTAGCGCTCTCGAGATCGAGCACTCCGAGCAGCATCTCCTGGCGTCCGTCCGGGAACCGAGTTCGCGCGGCGAGCACGGTCCGGAGCTCCTCGGCGGTCAGAAAGGTGGACGGCTCGCTGGTCTTGCGGACGAACGGCACGACGACCACTCGACTGGCGTAGTTTATGGCCCACACCAAGGGTCGAAGCAATCGGAGCAGCGGTCCAAGGAGCAGACTCGATGGGTAGGCAATGGTCTCCGGTCGTTCCGCGGCGATGGTCTTGGGCGCCAGTTCCGCGAAGACGAGAAACAGAAGTGTCAGACCGATCGCAGCTACTGCATAGCCAGGATCGCCGAACCATCGGTAGCACACGATCCCTGCAATCAGGGCCGCACAGTTGTTGACCAGGTTGTTGCCGATCAGGATGACTCCGAGAAGGTGGTCCTGCCTGAGGAGCAGTCGGTGAGTGCGCTTGGCTCCGCGGTGGTTCAGGCTCACGCGGTGAATGAGCCGGTAGGGGTTGACCTTCATCATGGCGGTCTCGGATCCCGAGAAGTAGCCGCTCACAAGCAAGAGGCCAAGAATGGAAAGCAAGAGGCTCCATGTCGGAACGGGCAACTCATCCATATGGCAACTCGCTCTTGCGGTCAGCAGGCATCAACGAAGGCGCGATCAGTGCGACCCCTTGGTGCGCAATGTGCCCACCAAGCGGCCTGCTCGTGCGGGCCTCCTTTCCGATCAGCTCGGTAAAGCATATGTGCGAAACACCGTGGGAACGGCAATTTTCGATCTGTCGGTTCGTGAGACGCATATGACCGCCAGACCTAGAGCAGTCGGAAGCGATGCTATCTCTTGAGCGCTTTCCCGTACGGGCAGGGTTGCTACTCCCTCCGGGGCGCACGCATTCGGGCAAGGTCAAAACCTATAATCCAGAGCAAGTTATCTCCGCGGCCTTGCGCCACTGCAGACCCCAGCAATCGTGTTCGATCGCCTTTCAGATGGACTCACGCGTGTCGTCCAGGGCTTGGCCGGACGGGGAGTTTCCGACAGCAAGATCCGCAATGCATGCAGGAGAGTCCGGCGCTCACTGCTGGAGGCCGATGTCGCCCTCGAGACGGTCACGAACATCGTCAACAACATCGAGGCGAGGTCGTTCGAACATGCGTCTGCCGCCGCCGGCGGCGATCAACTGATCCGGATCATCCGCGAGGAAATCACCGAAGCTCTGGGAACGAAGTCCTCCGGATTGAACCTGTCCACCGCTCCCTCCGTGATTCTGATGGCGGGGTTGCAGGGAACGGGAAAGACTACCACCGCGGCCAAGCTGGCCAGGCACCTCATCGAGCGAAAGTCGATGAGGGTTGCATTGGCTACGACCGATATCTACCGGCCTGCAGCCGCCGAACAGCTTAGAGTGCTTTCGGAAGAAGTAGGCGCACGCTTCATTTCGGGCGGCCAGCGCAAGGAACCCGCGGACATCGCAGCCTTCGCTCTTGCGGAAGCACGCCGGCTCTCTGATGACGTGCTGATCGTCGACACGGCAGGCCGGCTTGCCATTGACGCCGAGATGATGGCGGAACTTGGCAGCATTCACGCCCGGCTCAAACCTGTCGAATCCCTGTTCGTCGTGGATGCCATGACCGGCCAGGACGCAGCGACGACTGCGCGAGAGTTCGGCAAGACCGTTCCGCTGACCGGAGTGGTGGTGTCGAAGATCGATGGCGACGCCAGAGGCGGCGCCGCGCTTTCGGTCAAGCATGTCACCGGCAAACCCATCAAGTTCTTCGGCACCGGCGAGAGGACCAACGCTCTCGAGGTGTTCCATCCTGAGCGGCTGGCGTCTCGATTGCTCGGCATGGGCGACCTGGAGTCGCTCATCGAGGATGCGGACCGCAATGTCGACAAGCAACGCGCCTCGCGGGTGGCGGGAAAGGTCCTGGGCCGACAGCGTCTAGATTTCGAAGACGTCAGGGTGCAGCTCGAGGAAATGCAGAAACTCGGCGGCATGACTGCAATGCTCAAGCAAATGCCCAAGCTTGCCGGTACCAAGGTGAAACACGTGCAGGACGAGTCCTACACCAAGATGGTCGTGATCATCGACTCCATGACGGTGAGGGAAAGGAGATTCCCGGACTTGCTCAACCCTTCGCGCAAGAGGAGGATTGCGGCGGGAAGCGGCACGTCGATCCAGGATGTCAACAACCTGATCCGCTACCTGGGCCAGTTGCGAAAGCAGACTCGCAAGATGGGCCGGTCAGGACGAAAGGGACGGCAGATGCGACGAATGGCCGAGCGCATTGATGCCCAGTTCTCGGATCAGGGACTGGAGTCAGCGCAAGATCTGTTGAACCCGCGTTGAAGCAGCGAACC
>JAGWBL010000197.1:741-3541 GCA_021295935.1 Pseudomonadales bacterium | reverse complement strand
GCCCAGAGGCTGAGCCCCTTGCTGCTGACGTCCAACACGACCGTGGCGGGGCTCCTCCCGCTTGCATCGAACGCCTCGATCGACCTCGTGAATCGCACCGTCATCTTCGGAGGTGCAATGGCATCTTTCTGGGCACAGCTCGCGCAGGCGATCGTGTTCGGACTCTCGTTCGCGACCGTGCTCACGCTATTCGTGACGCCTGCGATGCTCGCCATGCCGTTCCAGCTCAAGATCTTGAAGCAGAGGATAGTCGGGCGATTCGCTCCGGGCAGGCAAGCGCTTTCCGCTTAGTTTCGGAGCAGCTCCAGCAGCTCGCGGCCCGAACTCGACATCATCTCAACCCCTCCAGCGAAGAAGGAACCAAAGTCATGGGATCCAACCCTATGTCAGCGTCCCTTTGCCGAACGCTCAACATCCAACGCAGACATCGATTCGCTCGCCAGCAGGCAACTTGAGTGGCCATCTAACGCCACATCACCCCTCGCACATGGCAGGGAAGATCTCAGATTCTCAGTTGTTGGCGCTCTCTAGCGTCGCCTTCAATCCTGACCGACTTCGCGCGCGGGTGGCGAGGCTCTCCCTCGCCATCGGATACTTCCGCTTCGTCGGGGGTGGAGGCACGCGTGTCATCTCGGTCCACTCTGCAAGATCGCGATCATGCACACGTAGTCCTGGAACCATGCCCATGACGCTCAAGAGCGGGTCTGGCTGCGCGAGTTGCCGGGAGGATCGGACGCCCCTGTCATGTTGAAGTTCGCTTGTCGCCCAACGTGGCCAAGACTAAGCACTCTTCGTCAGTCGAGAACCGAGATCCCCCGGCTTGTTCGACAGGTTGCGATTGGCCCGGCCCGTGGCGAGCAGGATGATGCGGATGAAGCGATGTTCTCGATCACCAGCTCTAGCGGGAGAAGCGAAGCTGCAAACTCTCCCGCTCTAGTCTGGATCAGGATCGTCTTGCTCTCGTTGATGCAAGCGGCGGGAATCTTCCCGGTCCTGTGACGCCCGCCTTGGGTACTCGATGCCTTTGGGTCATCGATTCCTGACCAACCGTGCCTTGACACTCACGTCGAACGGAATCAGAGGCATGCTCCCCACAGCGGTCAAGCCCTTGCGAGATCGGTGGCTCGAAGCTGTTCGGGCCATCGTCGTGGATCCGTTACTGCGCAAACATCGCACCGCGGGCCGAGCGTCAGGGAAACTGAAAAGTACGACGTGAAACGCCCTCATGAGTGGCGACAATTGACAAGACCCCGGCGACACGAACTTTGGGAGGGAGGACATGGTCACCGGGGCTGTCATCGGATGTGTGTTCGGGGCGTGGTTGACGTGCCCCGAGCACCTCCAACTAGTTAGACACCCTGAGTCGCAAAAGTTCATTTCCGTCAACGGAATGATGATCGCAGTTCTCGGCGATCGTGAGCACGTACGGCAGTCTACCTGCAGTCTCCGACTTGGCCGGGCACAACTGGCCGTGAGAGACTCGCTTGACGGTCAACTGCCGCATGCTGTTGCGCCCAATTCAAAGATGGCTTGGTTGCGCACGATGGGGCGGGTTGAAGCACCAAACCTGGCGCGTTTCGTGGCTTCGCTGCACGTGGTAGTCGCGATGTGCTTGATCTCTTGAACTTGAGGGAGACGTTGCCATCAGCACGAGCATCACGATTCGCAGCATTGAACCTGACGGAGGTTCTTGGCTGAAACAGGATGCCCGTAGGGCGGAGGGTGTCTCACTTCGGGGTATGTGCTTGGCTTGATCCGAGGCAGCGGACGAAGATCGAGCGGCTACTTAAATCATCCGAGGCGTTCGCGCTCGACTATCGAGAACAGCACGACGTGGACCCGCCGCCTTGGGGCGCCGTTCGCGCATGGACCAGAGACCTGCTCCGAGTCAAGCGGCAAGCGACGCTTTCGCGCGCCTAGCTGATTGAATCGCGTGCTCTCGCCACGTCGAAGAGCAGGCAGTACGAGAGTGGATCTGCCAATGTTCTTGATGAATAGCGATCGCGAAGGGCTTGACGCAATCACCGTCTGGAAGACCCGGACTGGTGCCGGCTTCTGTCGCAGACTTGCGCGGGAAGACAAGCCCAACCGACTGCGCTGAGCCTTCTCGATGTCTGGTGCGCCAACGCGTGCTGCTTGGGCGAGCATGCGGTCCGGCACGCAGATTGCGATGAGAGTCGCTTCGAAACAGGATTCGCCTCAGAGGGTCAAACCCGTCCCCATTCTCCAAGAACGTTGAAGCGGATCGCCGAATCTGGGGGTTGAGCGTTGATTGCGGATCGAAGGTGTGACGACGTCTTTCCCACCGAGCTGGTCACACCTCTTGAAGCGTGGCATCGTACCCAGAGTCCCGTAGCCCCTGCAACACCAGGTCAGCCTGCTCTTCACCGCAGAGACTCAATACAAATTCGATGTTCAGAGACCCAAGATAGGAGCCGCCGAAGATGCGGCGATGGTCGATCTCAACTATGTTGCTGTCCAGTTCACCCAAGCGACGGGAAATTCCACTCAGCGCTCCCGGGACATCGGGGATCATGACCCTGATGCGCACGAGTCGCTTCGTGCGAACAAGTTCGCGTTGCACGACAGAAGTCATGCTCATCATGTCGATGTTGCCACCGGAGAGAACGAGAGCGATCTTGCCCTTGGCAAGTTCAGGATAGGTGGAGAGAGCGGCAAGCGGCACGGCACCTGCTCCTTCGGTGACAGTCTTTTGGCGGCTCATCAGGGTGTAGACCGCCGCCTCGATCGCGCTCTCCGAAACCACCACGATGTTGTCAACCAGTTCCTGAAGAATGGG
>JAGWBL010000197.1:0-602 GCA_021295935.1 Pseudomonadales bacterium | reverse complement strand
ATTCCGCTGAGCAGTCCCCCGCCCCCGACCGCGGTCACGATGGTGCCCAAGTCGGGTTCCTGCTCCAACATCTCCATTGCGAGCGTGCCCTGCCCTGCAATGACAGCTGGGTCGTCATACGGATGCAATTGAACGAGCCCGCGTTCGACACCTATGCGCTCCGCATCCGCCACGGCTTCTGCAAAGTTGATCCCGGTGAGCACGACTTCGGCACCGAATCCGCGAGTCCGTTCGACCTTTGTGTTCGGAGTGAATCTCGGCATGACTATCGTGGCGTGAATGCCCAGCCTGGACGCGTGATAGGCGACAGCCTGCGCGTGATTGCCGGCGGACACAGCGATCACGCCGTTGCCCAGGCGGCCTTCCTGCTGAAACAGCAGCAATCTGTTCAGCGCACCTCGCTCCTTGAAGGAACCGGTGAACTGGTGGTTCTCGTATTTGAGGTAGACATCCTGACCAAGCATCTCCGACAAGTTGCCGGAGTGGTCCAAAGCGGTTCGCACCACACTGCTGCCGATGCGCGAGTAGGCCGCTTGAACGTCTTCGAACGCAATCTTCATGGATTTCCGTGCGGCAACGTTGTCAAGTCGCCGAGCGAGTCG
>JAGWBL010000196.1 GCA_021295935.1 Pseudomonadales bacterium | reverse complement strand
CGACAACACCCAATCCGACATGTCAAGCTCTCGAACCACCGCCCTCACGTCCGCCTACCGCTCGATGCTCGACGCACTGCGAAACGACGAATTCACCGGCGTGCCAGAAAAGACACCTCGACGGGCAGCCGAAGCGCTCGAGTTCCTGACGAAGGGCTACACCGAACAGCTTGACGAGGTGATCCATGGGGCCCTGTTCGAATCCGACATCGACGAAATCATCGTTGTCAAGGACATCCAGCTCTACTCGCTCTGCGAGCATCACGTGCTTCCGTTCATCGGGAAGTGCCATGTGGGTTACCTGCCGAACGGGCATGTGCTCGGACTCTCCAAGATCGCACGCATCGTCGACTTGTACGCCCGGCGCCTTCAGATTCAGGAGCGCTTGACGCAGCAGATTGCGCATGCGATCGAGTCCGCGACCCGGGCCGCCGGGATCGGTGTGGTGATTGAAGCGCAGCACCTCTGCACTGCCATGCGTGGTGTCCAGAAGCAGAACTCCACCATGAAAACGTCGGTGATGCTCGGCAGTTTCAGGGAAAGCGCTCCGACGCGCGCCGAGTTTTTGCAACTCCTGGATTAGCCGACCAGCCGAACCGGAGCGGTGCGCCCGGCGCTTCGGGAATGAAGATCGGTCAAACTGAAGTGGTGACAGCCGTCAGAGCCGCTCATTGCGGCGACACTGCGAAAACTGCTGGAGGAGCGGTCCGCCTGCCGTGGCTGCTCTGCTCCACACGGCAACACAATATCCTGTTCGCAGCCTCTTGCTTCGCTGCAAGCCAGCCTCCGTCGCATGACGGGTGTCAATGCCGGGGCTCGGATTCTCGGCTCCGCCTTCCTCGTCTCCAAGTGAAGAGGTCGCTGACCATTTGGGCCTGCAGCCCATTCCTTGGCGTTCGGACCCGAGGTCCGGAGCTCGCGCCGCAGGACCTACACTGGCCTGGATTCTGGCGACGAGGCGCTAAACACATGGGCATTGACTCTGAATGAGTGTCGCAAGCATGAGGACGAGCTGTCGCGTTCGCTAGTCGCGTTGGACGCTCCCCATTCAGAACGGCTGCCACTCAATGCCTCTGCGCTCCGTCAGTTCGTCGATCGCACACGGTCGCAACCTGCGCCGACCTTGAGTTCTTGACTTCGCCAAGCCTCGAAGTCCCGATCACCCATCAGCCGCCAAACTCCGACTTCAGCACTTCGCCGACGCCCAAGCAACGCTGGATCTCGAACCGCATGTTCAGCAGTCGCTTCCGGAGAATGGGATGGAGTGAATCGGAATCGCCAATGGCGGTGTGCAGCTGTTCCAGATAGCCGCTGTCGCAGGGCGTGCCAAGGACTCCACCCATGATGGGCCAGAAGTAGAGCGGATTCACGTTGTCGCTGATCTCCTGCAGTTGCGGGAACACCTCTGCCGCCATCGCCAGACGCTGCTCCTTCTTGGCGCGCGGGTAAAGCCCCCAGGAGATGGAACGTGCCTCCGCAACGCTCAGGCCCTCCGGCGGATTCAACAGCATCTCTGCCAACCTTCGGGTCTCTTCCGGGTCGGCCATAGCGACTTCAGCGGTCTTCGCACGTCGGAGACCCTGATCCGACGGGTCGTTCGCCCTCTCCGCGGCGACGAGCTCCGCTGCCTTCGCATGCGAGTGCGAGGCCAGTTTGCCGATGACGTTCCAGCGCCGGTCCTGGTCGAACACGAACCCTTCGGGCAACGAGTCCAATCCAAGAACGCCTGCAAGAGTGTCCAGCCCGGTGTCGTGCTCGATCACACCGACATACCGGTCGAACAGGAAGTGCTGCCGATCGCTCCCGGGCTCTGCTGACAGGAACGCGTTCCAAAGAAAGTCCTCAAGTCGTGTGGCGAAGTCTCGGAGATGAGCCTCGTCCTCGATGAACTCCTGCATGTACGACCAGGAACCCTGGATGCCTCCGAGAACTTGCTGAGCGATGTCGTCGTTCGTTTCCGCCTCAAAGTTCTCCAGGGCGATGTCGATGAACTCCGTCGGCGAGAGTCGCCCGGTCTGAACCATGTCCCAGATGGCCTGCCACAGCATCGAGCGTGAAAGCGGGTCTTCGAAGACATTGATCTTGTCGCGCAACGCCGATAGCTGGTCCAAACCGACCTTCACGCGCACGTAGTCCCAGTCGCCGTGGTTTGCGTAGACGAAGTCCGGACAAGTCGCTTCCGGAATGTCCGCATCGGTGCGCTGACCGCGGTAGATGATGGGAACGAGCTGCGTCGTCAGACCGTTCTCGCCGAAGTTGTACAAGCCAAGTTGCGTCTTGTGCGTGCGCAGAGCGGGCCATTCGGGTGGTGCGCCCTGGATCAGCGCAAGAGATTCCAGCCGATCCTCCTGGCAAGCGAATTCGACTTCAACGGTGTTGGCTCCGGGTACGTGCAGCCACTCCTCGGCCCAGGCATCCAGATCCAGTTGGGCCGCTGTGGCAATGGCGCCCAGGAAATCGTCGATCGTCGATGTCCCGTAGGAATGCTCCTTCAGATACGCGCTCACGCCCTGCCGAAATCTCTCGGGACCGACATAGTGGTTCAGTTGCTTGAGCGCGGCAGATCCCTTGTTGTAGGTGATTGCGTCGAAGTTCGCGAACGCTGTGGCGGTGTCCGCGGTCGGCATTTCGATGGGATGTGTCGTCTCGCGCTCGTCGGCACCGTAGGCCCGAGTCTTGCCGCGATAGGCGCTGAGCCAGCTCTCCTTGAACTCCGTCGCCTCGCCTAGGGACAGCGAGGCCATGAACGTGGCGAAGGACTCGTTCAGCCACAGACCGTTCCACCAGTCCATCGTCACGAGATCCCCGAACCGTGATGGATGACGCTAGCGAGCGATCGTCTCGCCTGCCGGCTGACCATCCCGCGCTGCAGGAATCTCTCGCTGAACGTCACCGCCGCCAGGTTCTCCATCGCACCTGCGTTGAAGTGAGGCACGATGATCTGGTCGTACTTGCCGAACGGATAGGGAATCTCGAAGTAGTTCTCGAAGAATTCGAACCCCTGCTGCGTTGGCACGAACCAGTCTTCCGGACGCACATACTCTGCGAGAGACGCGCGAGAAAAGAGTCGAAGCGGAACGTCCCCAGCTGCCGACTCCCAGCTGACGTAGTCACCAGCGTGCAAGGCGTAGATGTAGGTGCTGATCGGTGCGGACTCGGGGAAGTGCCAACGGCGCGTTTCGCCAAGATCGTCCACGGCGGATTCCGAGGTGGAGGAGACGACCGTCCAGTCGGCGGGGACCGTCGCGGCAGTCGTGAAGCTGGCCTTCAGGTCCGGCTGGTCGAAGCAAGGAAACAGGTGATTGGCGTCGTAGGGCTGGAAGTCCGTGTAGAGGTAGAAACGTCCGTCTACTGGATCCTCGAAACGGTAGAGGCCCCGTCCGTCCGTGCTGTAGGGATGGGAGAACGCGATCTCCACCTGGTTGGCTCCCTGCACGAGCGCGTCCGCTTGCACAGTGAGGAAGAAGCCGTTGTAGTCGGGTTCAGCGCTCTGGCCGTTGACCGCGACGGAGTGAACGGACCCGCCGATGAAATCTATCGTGAGCTCGCCTGACGTGTCCGACAACTCGAACTCCATGCGGACTTCGCCGCTGAAATCGGGTTCTTCCGTGCCCAATCGAAAATCCAGCTCGTAAGAGATGTCACTGATCCGTGACGAACGATGTCGTGCGTCGTCCTCCGTGAGCAACGGGGCTGCTGCGCGCGGCTGACGAGAGGGCTTGTCGGAAGTCTCCCCCCTGTCT
Source organism: Pseudomonadales bacterium (assembly GCA_021295935.1). Taxonomy (GTDB): domain Bacteria; phylum Pseudomonadota; class Gammaproteobacteria; order Pseudomonadales; family Azotimanducaceae; genus Bin55. Next base: position 124 of record JAGWBL010000196.1, on the reverse strand, counting down.
GTGCATCCAACCAGCGACGCAAGCAGAATCGCACAGAGCGAAGCGGTGGCGATCGAATTCATTCGGATGGCCCCTCGAAAACAGGTTGTCAATGTTGCCACAGCGTCGGACGCCAGGATCTGTC
>JAGWBL010000195.1:4964-7289 GCA_021295935.1 Pseudomonadales bacterium | reverse complement strand
GGGTATCGAGCGGTTGCGGTTCACCACCTCCCATCCGGTGGAATTCTCGCAGAACTTGATTGATGCCTACGGCGACGTGCCGAAACTGGCAAACCACCTCCACCTTCCGGTGCAGTCCGGATCCGATCGAGTGCTGGCGCTCATGAAGCGGGGTCACACGGTGCTGGAATACAAGTCGAAGATCCGCAGGATCCGGGCACATCGACCGGACATTGCCTTGTCCTCCGACTTGATCGTCGGGTTCCCCGGAGAGTCGGAATCCGATTTTCAGGACACACTCGATCTCGTTCGGGAACTGGACTTCGACATCTCGTTCAGCTTCATCTACAGCGCGAGGCCGGGCACACCCGCTGCGAGCCTTCCGGATCCCACTCCTCTGGAAGAAAAGAAGGAGCGACTCGAGCGCTTGCAGGATCGATTGAGATTGCAGGCCAGCCGTCACGCCCGGCGCATGGTCGGCAGGATCGAGAGGGTGTTGGTCACAGGTCCATCCAAGCGCACTCCAGATGCGCTTCAGGGACGAACCGAGAACAACCGGGTCGTGAACTTTCGAGGCCACGTCTCGGAAGACTTCGTGGTCGTTCGCATCACGGAGGCCTTGCCCAATTCGCTTCGTGGCGTCCTGGAGCATGGTTCCAGCAAGGTTTCGTCCCGGCGACAAGACTGCGAGGAGCGGGTTTCAGCGCGAGCTTGAATGCAGCGGTGCGGTCGCGCAACGCGTGTTCGCGGTTTGACAGTTTGCGATTCGGCATTATTCTTTTGCGTTCCTTCCAACAGTTCTCTCTTTCTTGAACGACAGCTCATCGGTGGTGCCACTCACCACCAACCTGAGTTTGGAACCCAACGACTGCCGACGTCTCGCCTCCCTGTGTGGGCCGTACGACCTGAATCTCCATCTCTTGGAAAGTCGTCTGGGGATTGAGATTCGCAACCGCGGCAACCAGTTCGACCTGTCCGGCAATCCTGAATCCGTTCGCGCGGGTCAGCTGGCGCTCACCGAGCTGTACAAGGACACCGCCTCGGTGGATGTGCTTGACGCGGGGGCGGTCCAGCTGTTTCTTCAGGACGCCGGAATGGAAGCCACGATGCGGGGCGAAGACGATTCAGCGAGCCCGCACATCCGCACTCGCAAGAAACTCATCCGGCCGCGTGGCATCCATCAGGCCGAGTTCGTGCGCAACATCCGCCTCAACGACATCAATTTCGGAATCGGCCCCGCCGGGACGGGAAAGACATACCTGGCCGTGGCCTGCGCGGTCGAAGCGTTGGACAGCAACCAAGTCAATCGCATTCTGCTCGTGCGGCCAGCTGTGGAAGTCGGTGAGAAGCTGGGATTCCTGCCCGGGGACCTCGCGCAGAAGATCGATCCGTATCTGCGCCCGCTCTACGACGCCCTTTACGAGATGCTCGGACCGGACCGCGTCCACCGGTATGTCGAACGTGGAACCATCGAGGTGGCGCCGCTGGCGTACATGCGCGGACGCACGCTGAACAACTCGTTCATCATCCTGGACGAAGGTCAGAACACCACCGTCTCTCAAATGAAGATGTTCCTGACCCGGATCGGGTTCTCTGCGAAAGTCGCGATCACGGGAGACATCACGCAGATCGATCTGCCCCAGCACGTGTCGGGTCAGAAGTCGGGACTTGTACACGTGCTCGGCATTCTGGGCAGGATGGGGGGACTGAGCGTCACGCGGTTCGATAGCCGGGATGTGGTCCGACATCCGTTGGTCAACAGGATCGTCGACGCGTACGAGAAGGACTCAGGCGGCCGGCCGGGCAAGCGTCGAAAGGAACATCTGCAGGTGCCCATGCGAGTCGAACCGCAGCAACGCGATGGTTGAGGTCCAGAACGGGACGGGCTCGCGCCTTCCTTGCCCGCATCGCGACATTGCGGGATGGGCGGCGGCGGCTTGGAGAAGTTCCAAGCTGCGTGAAGAGGGGTCATCGCTGTGCATTCGGTTGGTTGATCGCGCGGAAGGTCGAAGACTGAACGTGCGATTTGCGAACAAGGACGCTCCGACCAACGTGCTGGCGTTCGACGGCGATGGCGTGGACCACATGGGCGACTTGGCCATCTGTCTCGCTGTCGCTCGAGCGGAGGCGCGGGCTCAGCACAAGACCGTGCGCAACCACTTGGCGCACTTGGTGGTGCACGGAGCGTTGCATCTTCAGGGATACGACCATCGGACCGAGTCGGAGGCTCGTCGAATGGAATCCCGCGAAGTGGAGGTCCTCGAGGAGTTGGGCATCAGGAACCCTTACAGGACGGATGTCCGATCCTGAACCCAACAGGCCCAAGTGGCGTGAGTGGCTGACGGA
>JAGWBL010000195.1:4334-4864 GCA_021295935.1 Pseudomonadales bacterium | reverse complement strand
AGGGAGCGTTGCGGGTCACGGAGATCAAGGCCCGTGACATCATGGTTCCGCGCGCCACGATGACCTACCTCGAACTGGACGATCGACCCGCTGAGTTCGTCAGCAAGCTGATAGCGTCCGGTCACTCCCGGTTCCCGGTTGTAGGAGATGACGTCGACGACGTGCGCGGGATCCTCCACGCCAAGGACTTGCTTCCCATGTTGTCGCGGGGACCAGAGGATCCTCTTGACATCCGGGACGTGCTGCGAAAAGCGAAGACAGTTCCCGAGAGCCAGCCGGTCTACTTGCTCTTGCAGCAGTTTCAGAGCACTCGCACCCACATGGCGATTGTGGTTGACGAGTACGGTCAGGTGTCGGGCCTCGTCACCATCGAGGACGTCTTGGAGGAACTCGTCGGTGACATAGAGGACGAACACGACGTCGATGACGAGAAGGAGCTCATCCAGGAGGTAGGGGAGGGCACCTACTCGATCAAGGCCAGCACGCCGATCGAGGTGTTCGATGCACGTTTCGACACGAACTTTGCCAAT
>JAGWBL010000195.1:0-4324 GCA_021295935.1 Pseudomonadales bacterium | reverse complement strand
AAGGTGCCGAGGCGAGGTGACGAGACAAGAATCGAGAACAGGAGATTCAAGGTGGTCATGGCCGACCGCCGGCGTATCCGCCAGTTGGAGATGACTTGCCATGAGGGTGGGTCATCCCGGCCCTGATCTTCGTTCATGGCCGTGAACACTCCAGAAGTCAGCAGCGGAACTCCTTGTACGCTCAGCGTTGCATGTCTAGCGTTGCGGAGACGCGGACCTCTTGGCCTGACGTACGGCTGATCTGACGAGAACCCGCCATCTTCATCACGTGCGCCGTCGACGCCTCGAAGGGTGTTCACTTGATGATGGGTCCGACCGGCGCCGGCTTCCACGAGGCTGGAGACACATCGTGGCCTTGATGCGTTGAAGCTCCCCATCGCGAAGCGTTCGAAGAGCCGAAGCGCTGCATCTCGCACTGCTGAGCCGACCAGCTGTCGGTCTCCTTCCGGGAACAGAAAGACGAAAAGCTCCGTCACTCACCTACTTGGAGCTGGCGCATGCCACAAGGCGTTCGCGGGCCCGATCGATGTATTCCTCGCACGTGTCATAGCCGATCCATGCTCTGCCCTGCAGCTTGGCGGCGACCGCGGTCGTGCCGCTGCCGACGAAAGGATCCAGCACGATGTCGCCGGCGAACGTCAGCAATCGAATGAGCCGGCGCGGAAGCTCCAATGGAAATGGTGCGGGGTGTTTCGCCCGGGTGGCCGATTCGGCAGGGAACGTCCAAACGCTCTTGGTCCATTGCAGAAACTCGTCGCGCTCGATCGTCGAAGTCCTGGCGGAGCAGTCCGGGCGACTGAACGATTCCTTGGCGAAGATCATGATGTACTCATGCGTGTCGCGAAGCACCGGGTTGGAGGCCGATCGCCACGACCCCCACGCGCAGGAAGTGCCGCTGCTCGCGGACTTGTTGCAGATCACCTCTCCCCGCATCAGGCAGCCGATCTCTCTCTATTGGGAAGAGACCAGTGCATTCAGCGGAAGGTAGGGTTTCCTTCCGAGGTTGGCGACGTTGACACATGCACGCCCACCCGGTGCAAGCACACGATAGGTTTCCCGCCAGACTCTTCGCAACATATGCAGGTACTCGTCCATGGAGAGATCCTGCTCGTAGTCCTTTCCGACGTTGTAGGGCGGGGAAGTCACCATCAAGTGGACGCAGTTGTCCGGGATCTCCGTCATGCTCTCGCTGGACTTGCAGTACAACTGGTCCAATGTCGGCTCGCGAGCGGAATTGTCGCTGTGTTCCGATTGCTCCGTCGGGACCGGCATTGGGCGATCGGAGTGCATGGCCCTGCGGTAGAAACTGGACGCATCGTGGCCCTCCCGTCGAGAGGCGCCGAACGTGCGCATTTCGGTTCTCTGGCGGCTTGACATTGCGGAGAGCTTGTCCCTTCCCAGCTGGATTCAGTCGGCGGAGTCGGCAACGGAGAGTTTCCCTACGGCCAGCGTGTAACTCACCGCTCCCATCGCGATTTTCGCCGGATCTCCCGTTTCCGAACGCCCACCGAGTTGTTATTCTAGACTAGGCCTTGTTCCTAAGCCAGACTTGCCACCTGCGGTCGCGTGAAGTGCGCCACCCATGCGAATAAGTACGCAGGCAATGCAGAGCCTCGTCCTCGAGAATCGGAGTTGGAGTGTGTTCTTGGGCGGAGTGTCAAGGGTCCGAATCCGGGCAGGAAGTCTTCCAACGTCAAACAGGACCGCGCGATCTGCGTTTCCTGCCTTTGGCGTGGGTCAAGAATTGCCCGCACCAAGTAGCAAGAAGACCGGTCTTGCATGGCGGGGAGTATCAGCCGTCGCCGGAGCGGCAACTCACCCAAGCATTAAGACCCCGTCTCGAACGTGTGGAACCCGGACAAGCCCAGGTCGGGTGGCGTGATTCGCTCGTTAGCGCATATGGTTCCGAGTGAGAGAGAACCCGTAGCACCGCGACAGGTGCGTTCCAATCCGCGGAACCCGCGCCCTGCCGGGGATTGGCATTGCTTGGGCGGTGCAAGACCGGGGCCGGGCAACCTGATGCATTGGTGGCATGTAACACGACCACATGACCACTTGTGCCGTCGCCGACTTCGGCAACGAGAGCAGGCTGGGCAGGGACCGGGAGATGACGGACCGTCTCACGAAGCTGGTCGGAAATTTCGAGAGGTTCGACTTCCGTGCCAACCGCGCCCACGGCGACGATCTCCTGTGAGACGCCTACGAGCACCTCATGCGGCGCTTCGCGACCCAGTCGGGCAAGAGCAAGGGACAGTTCTACACTCCGGCGGACGTATCGTGCATCGTGGCCCAGGTCATTGGAACCGGGCTGGAAACGACTCGTGACCGTTCGGTCTACGATCCCAATTGCGGATACGGCTCGCTTCTCATCAAGGCCTCCGACGCAGCTCCGCAGCGGTTGTCGATGTTCGGGCAAGAGATGGACGTAGCGTCTTGGAGATGGCGCGCATGAACATGATTCTGCACGGCCACACGGCGGCCGAGATCGAGCGAGGCAATACGCTTGCCGCGCCGCGCTTCACCAACAGGCGCGGGATTCATGCTTGCGACGGAGCAGCCACGCCTTGGTGGGGATGCACCGCCCAGCCACAAGCGACCCGGACTCTGAGCGACGGCCCAGACCAGCACCCGCTCGGATTTCGCGACGCGGTCGGGAGGTCATTGACCTGAAGCAGGCAACCAAGTTGCGTCAAGCAACGAGCTTGCCTGAAGCGTAGCCTGCCGTCACGAGCTTCTCTGCGTACTCGATAGCGGCAGGAAGCGATGCTGTGGACGCCTCGCCCATCCAGGCGATGTCGAAGGCGGTGCCGTGGTCCACCGACGTCCGGACGATGGGGAGTCCCAGGGTCACGTTGACCCGCTTCATGGGTGCATGCCCTTGGTCGTGGTACATGCAGACGACGCCGTCGAATCGATTCAGGCGGATGGCCTGCGTGAACACCGTGTCCGCGCTGCAGGGGCCGGTGACGTCCATGCCTGCCGAAACCGCTGATCTGATCGCCGGCTTGATGTGGCGCTTCTCCTCGTTGCCGAACATGCCGTCTTCCCCAGCATGGGGATTCAGGCCGCAGACGGCGATTCTTGGGTCGGGATGCAGGCAGTCGAGGGCCGCGTGCAGTCTTTTTATGGTGGCGAAGACACGCTTCTCTGTGACCCACTCGATGGCCTGTCGAAGGGAGACGTGCGTGGAAACGTGACTCACCGCGACGTCTTCTGTTGCCAGCATCATTGCGACATCCGGTGTGTCGCACATGTCTGCGATCAGCTCGGTGTGACCCGTGAACGATGGGACCGACATCGATGTCGCTCTCTTGTTCACCGGAAGAGTGACCAAGGCTCTGCTCCGTCCATTCATCACATCCCGAACCGCTGCTTGAACCGCATTGAACGCTGCCGCGCCGCACTTGGGGTCGAGCGTTCCGGGCCGCAGGTCGTCGGCGTTGAGGGCGCCGAGAGAGATGACGTTCAGGGCGTTGCGGTTGAAGTCATGACGGTCCTTCATTGCGTGGATGTCCACATCCAGTTCCAGGATCCGCGCCCCAAGGGACAGGATGGCAGCCTCGCCGAACACCACAGCATCTGCGGGAAGTTGGCCGAGAGCGAAGCAGCGCAGCAGAATCTCGCCGCCAACGCCGTTGGCATCGCCCATTGTGATCGCCAGGTTCATCGTTATTGCGCCGTGGTCCGCACTTTCCGCTCGGATTGCCATCAGCATCGTATTCGGGGTTGCTGCGGCGTGCTGATCCGGCTGTAACGCATTGGTGCGTGTGTACCATCTTTTCCGAGTGTATCGCTCCCTTCCGCCCGGCCACATCAGACCATCCATGGACACCTACAACCCCTCGGAGGTCGAGAAGAAGTGGCAGGACCGGTGGTCCCAAGAGAACACCAACAGCTTCACACGGCAGGACCTGCTGACGGCTGAGCGACCGTTCTACAACCTGATGATGTTTCCGTATCCGTCCGCGGAAGGGCTCCACATCGGCAACATCTTCGCCTACACGGGAGCGGACGTGCACGGCAGGTACCGGCGATTGAGCGGTGACGACGTGTTCCAGCCCATGGGATTTGACGCGTTCGGCATCCACTCCGAGAATTTCGCTCTGAAGATGGGCGTTCCGCCGAACGAACTGATTCCGCGCAACATCGAAAACTTCAGGCAGCAGCTGAACCGGATCGGCGCCATGTTCGACTGGCGCCACTCGGTCGACACCACCGATGTTGCGTACTACCGCTGGACCCAGTGGTTGTTCGTTACCCGCTTCAAGGCAGGCTTGATCGTACGCGGGGAGCGGGCGGTGAACTGGGGTGCTTGGTGCATGAC
>JAGWBL010000194.1 GCA_021295935.1 Pseudomonadales bacterium | reverse complement strand
CGGGAATTGAGAATCGAGATGATCGCCCGCTTCGGACTGCTTCCGGATCCTGCTCGCACCCTGTTCCGCATAGCGAACCTCCGCTTGTCCGCCCGGCAGCTTTGCGTGGCGAAGATCAACTTCGGCAGCAGCGGCGGCTTTGTGGACTTTCTGGATGACACGCCGTTGGATCCAGCAGTGTTCTTGCGGTTCGTCTCCAGCCAACCGGCGCGTCTCAGGATGACGGGTCCGAGCCGGCTTCGAGTCAGCGGTTCGTTCACTTCCGGAGACTCTCGGTTCGTGGCGCTCGAAGAACTCGTTGGTGAACTGCATGAACTTGCGAGTGTTGAAAAGCAGGTAGCGTGATTCTCCTTCGCACCGGCATCGTCTTCATCGTAGCTGCCGCCATGGCAGCGCCGGCTCCGAAGTCGTTGATGACGCATCGCTGGCACTCCATCGAGATCGCGGTATTCATGCATTCGGAACAGGCCCAGGCACCTGGCGAGGAAAAGCTGCGACTCGGTGTCGATCACCTTTCTTTCCCTGTCCGTCTCAGAGTGCTGGGAGGATCACCGGGTGCACTCGACTGGCTTTCGCCGGAGACCACCCACAGCGCGCTCAATCCCCCGTGGCAGGATCCGCAGGAATCGGGTTCCACCGTCAACCCGGATGAGCACGAGCGAGTTCCGCTCCCGGACCCTCCGGAATGGCTTGGAAGTTGGGATTGGGGCGAACCCTTCAAGCCAGAAGACCTCGCATCGCTTCTTGGCCTAGGAGTTCAGGAGTCGCATTTGCTCTTTGCGCAAATCGAGTCGAACGCCCGTGCAAGGCACGAACTGCTAGAGGCTCCGACAGAAATCTCGATGCCCACCGCAAAGGAGCTGCTCGAAGCGGCTCGCGAGGCGTTCGGCAAGTACGAGAACGGGCTCTTGGACGCCGCGTTTCAGTGGTCGCACGGCGGAGCGCGCCTGCAGAACACGCTCACTCGCCTGCAAGAACGAGGGGCGCAGGTCGTGCTTCATGGCCACTTTCTTCAGGTCACGAAGCACTTCGATCGGAGTCCACCGATTCTTCTGCAGGCCGGAATTCGTCACGCCGACGGATTGCTCGACGTCGAAGGAACCGTGCGGCTGGCCACCGACCGCTATCTGGAACTGGAGTTGTTCTTCTGTGTTCCCGGTGATGCTGCAGCTGGCAACAGAGAGGATGCCGAGACCATGCTCATCCAGGAACGCCGACGAGTGAAAGCGGGACAGTCACACTACTTCGACCATCCGGGGTTTGGTGTTCTCGTGTTCATCACCGAGCCAGAGTTTCCGTCGGAGTTGCTGGCTCAGCTTGAGCGCATGGACGAGGCCGTCACCGGGGAGTTTCTTCGGTAGCTTGAGGTTGCGCTCTCCTGGTCGGGGCGGGAAGTCCTGCCAGGAGTTCTTGCGGGAGCGAAGCCAGGTGGTGCGTTTGCGTTGGGAACGCCAGCTCTCCACCATGCTCCTGGACGATCTTCGAAATCAAGAACAGCACATCCTCCTTGATTGCGTGAAACTCCTTCCAGTCGGTTGTCTTCGTGAACGTATAAACGAAGAAGTCCACCGACGAGGGCGACAACTCGTTAAGGAACACCATGGTGAGTTGTTTCTGATCGATGGCCTTGTGCTCCCTGAGCATTGTTCGCACGCCCTCCAGGATGCGCGGGAGAATGGAAACGTCCTTGTACCGCACGCCGAACGTCTCGTAGATTCTGCGGTTGAGCATGCGAGAGGGGTTCTCTACGATCATCGTCGAGAAGGTCGAGTTGGGAATGTAGAGAGGCCGCTTGTCGAATGTCCGCACGACGGTCATGCGCCAGCCGACATGCTCGACAGTGCCCTCAATCTCGCGATCATGGGACAGTATCCAGTCTCCCACGGTGAACGGCTTGTCGAGAAACAACATGGCGGTGCCAAAGAAATTGGCGAGCATGTCCCTTGCGGCAAACCCGACCGCGATGCCACCCACGCCGCCGAACGCCAGCACTGCTTGCACGCTTACGCCTAGCGTATCCAGGATGACGAGAAATGTGGTGATCAGGATCGAGGCGCGCAGAATCTTGTTCAGCGCGATGACCGTGAAGGTCTCTTCCTGGATGGCCTCTTCGGATTTGCCCGCCTCTCGCTTCTTCCGAATGGTGTAGCGCCCAAAAACGTCCACACACCGCATGGCTGCCCAAGCGAACAGCGCGATCGCCGCCAATTGGCGGAACACGCCCAAGAAGGCGAAGATGCCGGGGGCGTCATCCATGCCGACAGCACCCGAGAGTCGAGGCACATCACAGGCAGCCAGCAATCCGTAGATCCAGACCGCCCAACCGAGCGGTCGTCGGAGAGCCTCCAACAGCTCTCCGGGCAATGACGTCGGCCGTTTCTCAAGCAGTGTCGCCGCGCGGTTCAGTACCAATCTCATGCCGAACCGCGCCATGAGCGTCGCAAGGACGACGAAGAACATCGTTGCTTGCCAGCTGAACTTGTCGATCAGGTCCAGAACGACGGAGAAATCCATAGGTGGCCTACTTGGCGAACGACTGGGACACGGGTGAGGAGCAGAAGCGAGTCATCGTACTATCGAAATCGATCGCTGCCCACACGTACGTTGACGTCCGAGCCCGACTTGACAATGTCCGCCTTCTTATATATATTTGCACCACTGAACTAATGAACAGTGGAAATTTGATGAGTATCCAGAACAAGCCACTGACGCACAGACAGCAGGAAGTGCTGGACTTTGTGAGGAACTTCACGAGTCAGGCGAACTACCCGCCCACACGAAGGGACATCGCCGACCAGTGCGGTTTTCGATCTCTCAATGCTGCCGAAGAGCATCTCAAGTCGCTGGAGCGCAAGGGCATGCTGGACATCGATCGCAAGGTCTCGCGCGGAATTCGTCTAAGGGGGCAGTCTCTTTCCGGCTTGCAGGTCATTGGGAGAGTGG
>JAGWBL010000006.1 GCA_021295935.1 Pseudomonadales bacterium | reverse complement strand
GCATCCAGCTCGACACCATGAATGGCCCCCAACAGCGCCAACAATGTCTGGAACACCACGAGCACTCCCAACCAAGCCGTAGCAACCATGACGAACCGGTCTTCCTACTTGAACGTCGCGAGCAGCACCCAAAGCAACAAGGCATCGACTGCCAGCGAAAACACCGCCTTGCCAAACCCTGCTACCACAGCCTGGTCTTGCATCGAGAGCGAGTTGGTCGTGATTGCAACCGCCGCAAGAACTGCCACGACGGCCAGGACCTCGACGCTGTGTGGCAGGTGCTGTGGACCCGCCTTGAAGAGACAGATTCTCCAGATATGGTAGGCAAGGGTTAGCATCAAGAAATTGTCTCACAAAGCATGGGTGCCTCCAATGCGCCTTCTGGAGTAACGGCATGCGCAACGCGCTCTACGCACAGTCGGGAGGCGTGACAGCGGTCATCAACGCAACCGCATGCGGTGTCATCGAGACGGCAAGGAGATGGCCTGAACGCATCGGCACGGTCTACGCCGGAATGAACGGTATCGTTGGAGTTCTTAGAGAAGACCTGGTGGACACATCGGCTGAAGATCCCGAACAGGTGGCCCGGCTGCGGGACACACCTGGAGGCGCTTTCGGATCCTGTCGGTACAAGCTCCCCGCGAGCGAGCCTATGAACGCGGACCTGATGCGCCTGTTCGAAGTGTTGCAGGCGCACGACATCGGCTACTTCTTCTACAACGGAGGCGGGGATTCGCAGGACACAGCACACAAGATCCTGATGGCCAGCGAAGCGATCGGATACCCACTCACGTGCATTGGCATCCCGAAGACTGTCGACAACGACTTGGCGGGAACCGATTGCTGCCCGGGGTTCGGATCGGTAGCGCGCTACGTCGCGATATCGGTTCAGGAAGCCAGCCTGGACGTGGCGTCAATGTGCGACACCTCCACCAAGGTGTTCGTGCTGGAAGTCATGGGACGCCACGCGGGATGGATTGCCGCCGCATCAGGACTGGCGGGAAAGGGCGAGGGCGATCCCCCCCACGTGATTCTCTTTCCTGAGGTCGCGTTTGATCAAGAGCGCTTCCTCGAGAGAGTTCGCAGCACGGTCGAGAGGGTCGGTTACTGCGTCATTGTCGCCTCCGAAGGGGCGAAGAATCCGGACGGCAGCTTCCTGTCGGCGTCGTCTGGAAAGGACGCGTTCGGGCATGCGAAATTGGGCGGCGTGGCCGCCTACATCGCCTCGCTCGTGAAGAACCAACTCGGGTTCAAGTACCACTTCGCAATCTCGGACTACCTGCAAAGGTCCGCAAGGCACATCGCATCCAAGACGGACCTTGATCATGCCTATGCCGTTGGAGCGGCGGCGGTCGACGCCGCGGCTGCCGGAACGAATGGAGTCATGATCACGATCGATCGAAAGAGAGATGTTCCCTACCAGTGGAAGACAGGAACGCATCCGCTGGATCAAGTCGCCAATCTCGAAGTGCCTTTGCCGAGAGACTACATCACGCCCGACGGATTCGGCATTACTTTGGCGGCGCGAACTTACCTCGCTCCGCTGATCGAGGGCGATGCGCCGCCGCGCTACGAAGCCGGACTGCCGGTGTTCGCTAGATTGCGCATGCGTCGCGTTGGCAGGCAGCTGCCGGAATACGCTCCTCTCCGCCCGTGAGAGCTGGATGAACAAGGCCCGAGCTGGAACAGATCGTGAGCGATCGCGAGGGGATGTTGACCAATCGCCTGCCGGAGCCGTCCGAATCCGTTCTCTTGGTGTTTTCTCGAGCCTTGCAGGACTTCCCTGCAGTCCAAGGTGCCGACACGAGCCAGCTGCGCTCTCGGACTTCAAGTGTCAATCGAATCATTCGGAAGGCGACGTTGTCCAGCCTCGACAGTTGAACAACTCGCAGCATTGTCGTGCGGGCGGTTATCCCCCTCGGCAATCGGGCCCGTATGCCAACAGCGCAGTACGTTGCGTCCGCGAAATTCTGCACGCCACATCCCCAGCTGTTCCGGATTGGCCGACGTGGCTTGCCAATCAACCTCTGACGCGAGAACATTTCGAAGCCAGCTTGACTGGACAATCATCGACCTGGTGACTCGCCAAGCTCTGTTGGAATCCAAATCACCCGTGGCAGGCTCAGGTGGCTCGTGCAACGATCGATCACGACTCCCTCTCCAACGCCATCGTCAGGTCTGGATTCCCCGTGTCAGGCAATCACCGGTGCCAGAACCAGGCTGACGATGGCCATGACGTTGATCAGGATGTTCATGCTCGGCCCGGACGTGTCCTTGAACGGATCTCCGACGGTATCGCCGACCACCGTTGCGGCATGCGTGTCCGATCCCTTGAGGTGACCCTCGCCGAGCTGTCCCTTCTCCACGAACTTCTTCGCGTTGTCCCACGCGCCGCCGGCATTTGCCATGGTGAGAGCCAGCAGCACGCAACCGATCAACCCCCCCCCTAGAACTCCTCCAAGCGTTTCGGCACCCATCGTGAATCCGACAACAGGAGGCACAAACACCGCTATGGCGCCAGGCAGGATCATCTTGTAGAGCGCTGCATTGGTGGCGATCTGGATGCACTTCTCGTTGTCGGGTTCGGCCGTGCCTTCCCTGAGCCCGGCGATCTCCCGGAACTGGCGACGAATCTCCGCGATCATCTTCTCCGCCGCATCTCCAACGGCTTTCATGGTGATCGACGCAATGAGGAAAGCGATCACGCCTCCAATGAACAGGCCGACAAGCACTTTCGGGTCGCCTAGGTGCAGGGTGAACTCGGCGCCACGCTCGAACTCGATCGCTTCAACGAATGCGGCGATGATGGCCAACGCCGCAAGCGCCGCCGCGCCGATTGCAAATCCCTTGCCCATGGCAGCGGTGGTGTTGCCCAGCTCGTCCAGAGAATCGGTGATGGACCGAACGTCCTCACCCAGACCGGCCATTTCCGCGATTCCGCCGGCGTTGTCCGCAACTGGACCGTAGGCATCCACCGCCATCGTCATGCCAACAGTTGCAAGGAGTCCGACTGCGGCGATGCCGATGCCGTAGAGACCGGCGGCGCCTCCGCCTGCCAACGTGTTGGAGAGGAAGATGATGGCGCAAATGCTGAGAATCGGAATCAGAACCGATTGCATTCCCGTTGCGATGCCATTGATGAGAACAGTAGCGGGTCCGGTCTTGCCCTGCTCGGCAAGTCGTCTGACCGGTCGGCCGGATGTATAGAACTCGGTCACCAGCCCGATCACGATCCCGCCGACAGCGCCGCACACCACGCACCACCAGATGTTGACGTTCAGGCTGGACAACTGTGTGATCACCAAGTACGCCCCGATAGCAAACAACACGGGGGTGACGGTCATTCCGAGGCGGAGCGCGAAGGCGGGATTGCGGTTGGACTGCGTGCGCACCACCGCGATGCCGATGATGGAGCAGATCAGCCCGGTTGATGCCAGAGCGAGGGGCAGGAACATCAGCTCTGCCCGCGTCGCATCGGAAACCAGGTTGCCCAGAAGGCCGATCGCTTCGAGACTGAGAGTGGAGGCGATGGCGATGGTGGCGATCATGGATCCGCAATAGGACTCGAAGATGTCCGAGCCCATTCCCGCGACATCGCCCACATTGTCGCCGACGTTGTCTGCGATCACGCCCGGGTTCCGCGGATCGTCCTCGGGAATGTTCTCCTCGGTCTTGCCGACCAGATCGGCCCCTACGTCTGCGCTCTTGGTGAAGATGCCCCCGCCAACACGCGAGAACAGAGCGACCGTTGACGCACCCATGCCGAATCCGTGGATGTGGTGGGCGGACGCGGGGTCACCCCCGTAGAGGACGAATACCGTCCCCAATCCGAGCAAGCCCAAGGAAGCCACAAGCAATCCCATGATCGAGCCGCCAAAGAACGCGACAGAGAGGGCTGCGGCGGGGCCCTTGGTCTGAGCGGCTGTTGTGGTGCGTACGTTGGCCTTGGTCGCGGTGTACATGCCGAACCAACCGGCAGACGCCGATGCCACCGCGCCGATCGCGAAGGCGATGGCGGAGTCCAGCCCCAGGTGCTCGCTCTCGAGCAGGAGAAGAAAGAACAGCACGGTCGCGAACAGCGCGAGCATGCTGTACTCTCGGCGCATGAAGACCATGGCGCCATGGTGAATCTTCTCCGCAATCTCCCTGACCTTGTCGTCGCCAGCGGGGTATCGCCTGACCAGCCAGTAGACGAACGCGGCAGTCAGAAGCCCAACGACTCCCAACACCAGCGGCCAAGAATCAAACTTCATGATCGTTCCTTCAGAGGGGGATTCGGCCCTTCCGCAGAACGCGAAACGGCAGAATCAATGATACAAGCGAGGTGCTGAAGAAGCGTGCGCGAGCGCAGCCTGGCCACGACCCACGGGAGTCGGGGTCGTGGCGCATGTCAGCCTTGGGAGAGCAGTTCCCTGAGGTCGATGAGCGCGGCGTTGGCACGCGCGATGTAGGCGGCCAGCACCAGCGAATGGTTGGGAAGCGGTCCGAACCCGCCACCGTTTAGAACCATTGGGCTCCACAGCGTGTGCTGGGCTTGCTCAAGGACCAGGATGATCTGGTGCAGGCTGACCTCTGCGTTCTTGTCCGCGAGGATCGGAGCAAAGTCCATCTTCACTGCGCGTAGCAGGTGCAGCAGGGCCCAGGTCTGGCCGCGGGCTTCGTAGAACACGTCGTCGATCTCGGTCCATGGGGTCTGGACGTTGGACTCCTTCGGAATCTGCGTTGCCGTCTGAGCTTGAGGATCGCCCGCCAGCGCGAGGTCGAACTGCTTGGAGCTGACGCTCTGCGACAGGCGCAGACTGAGATTGCCGAGTCGAGTTTCCGCACCGGCAAGCCAGTTGCGAAGATTGTCGGCGCGCGCGTAGAACTGCGCATCGGATTGTTCCGGATCGGCGATCCGGGCCAGATAACTCTGCAAGAGTCTCAGGCCGTCACGGTACTCGCCTTCGGCTCTCGGGAACAACCAGCGAGTGCTGTCCAAGAAGAACTTCGCTTCGGCCTGGTTGAGATCGGGATCTTCCTTCGATTGGCTCTGTGAGCGGCTGAAGTCAATCCGCATGGCTCGTGCCACGTCGCGGACCTGCAGCAGCACGCCGAACTCCCAGCTCGGCACGTTGTCCATCCAGACGGTTGGCGGCGCGACATCGTTCGAGAGATAGCCTCCGCGCTTGTCGAGCAGGGTCTCGACCAACTCGACGGTGGTCGCGGTAGTGACATACCCCGTGACGAGGCTGTCGCCTCGTGACTGCGCTCGAAGTTCGGCCCGTTCCAGCGGATCGAAGAGATCCGGTTCGAAATCCCACCACCACCAAGCCCCGAGGATCCACAGGACATAGAGCGCCAAGGCTCCAGAAACAGACCAGAGCAGGATGCGCCGAACAGACGGAGGGATCGCCAGCGGGCTCCAGTTCATGGATCAGAAGTTCCTGTGGACCGTATGCAAGGGACTTGATGACTGGTAGGACAGTGCATGGTCGTCTTCATGTCAGGGATAGGTGCTGTGGCGGGGTCATCCGGTCGCATGCTGTCCATCCTATGCAGAACCAGCGACGGTCACGTGGTCATGCTTCAAAGCTTGCCGACAAAAGATGTGCTTGCTAACGAATCTGTCTTGCCGTCTTGACGGTCTCCCAAGCATCCTGAATCTCGCGCGTGAGCTCGTTTGCACGTTCCAGCAATTGCGGTGGCAGTCCCTTGGACAGAAGCCTGTCGGGGTGGTGCTCCTTGATGAGCTTTCGGTACGCCAGCTGGATCTCGGCTCCCGAATGTGTCGGAAGAACACCGAGCCGTTCGTAAGCCCTGTCGAGAGACATCGTTCCTTCCGCTTGCCTCGCCTGCCTGGAACGGTCTTGGGTATGTGCGTCGCCGTGTTGGTCGCGTCGTCCTGCATGAAACCTGCCACTCGATCTGCGATGACGTCGAAGCAGGTCTTCGGCAACGCCAGGATCAAGGTGGAAGGCGTCTGCAAATCCCATCAGCACGTCTTGCTTGACCGGACTGACTCCGTCCGCGAGCGCCATGTCCGCGAGGATGCGCAGCAGCACGTATCCGACTTCGCTGGACCGGTCGAATGCAAGTCGCACGTCGTTCAGCACCGGCTCCAGCTCGAAGTCCGTGGCGGTTCCAGCCTTGAAGCCAGAGATCGCCCGGAGTCGGGTGGTCTCGTCGAGATGCATCAATCGCATCGCCGTTTCGGCGATCCGAATTTCCTGTTCGGAAACTCGACCATCTGACTTGGCAATGTATCCGGCAACCTGAAAGAGGGCGTCGAACGCCACATCAGAGATGTGCACCTCTTTCCTCGGAGTCTCGCGACGCGGACGCCTTCCGAGTTCGGCAGCGAACACCGTCTCCAAAACCGCTGCCTTGGACGCCCATCGTCCGAGAAAGTAGCCTAGGAAGAACCCGCCAAACAGGCCGAAGGTTCCAGCGAATGTCACGCCGATCATGCCGAAGATGAAGCCGAGGACGTATCTCATTGCGCTCGAGGGAGTGCGGCGTGGGGAGTGATTTGGTCGTCAGGTACCTGTGCCAAGAATTCTAGTGTTCCATCCCAACGCCATTCCAAACACGAGGATTCGGGCCTGCGAGAGCCGCGACACGAGTCGTCGCGCCGACCTCTCCTCAGCCCTCTCCATCACTGCAACCGCCAACTCTTGCCGGCGATTTCAGGTGCGTGACCCCTTCTTTCGGGGTTGGACGGACGTCAATCCGACCACATTTCGAGCGGGCTCTGTCGCTGTCATGCGGTGCCGGGCAATGGCAAGCAGACGCTGATCAACATCATGGGATGGCCCAAGGAGCCTTCTCTTTGTTCGCTGCTGTCTTCAACTCGAAATCCAAGGCCGGTTCGACCCTGGAACATGAGTCTGCAGTGTCTTGAATGACCGCGACGAAGTGCATCGATCTCATCGCCGTTCTGGCCGCGCCAATCACCAGTCAGGAGCCCCAATCGTTTCGTCCTGCAATTGGCGTGGTCCCATTGAATCATGGCGTCGAACTCGAAATCGCAGAAGTGCGTCTCTCTTCGTTGCTCTCCGGTGCCGACGCTGTCCAGGTTCGGCATCGCACCCTTTCGATTGAATCGGGCCTCGATCGCTACAGGTTTTTCCGGCTCCCTGACGTTGCCCGGAGAGCTCAATCCGTGTTTGGACTGCGGTTGACGTTCCGGCCAACCACGAATGTCCGCAAAGCGAGAAACAGAAGATGGCAGCCACTGTCGGCCCATGACGAGCCCCCAACAAAATTGGCCGACCGCGCCGCCGACACCATCGTGTGGCCAAGCGAGGAAGCCCAAGAGGATGTGAAAAACGACAGGGGTGAGGCGATGGCTCACGAGGTTTGAAACAGAGGCGCCGCCTTGGAGCAGGGTGGAGTCTGCATGTCAGGACCTCGCGACAAGGGACGGCAGTGTTCGATTCGGTGGCTTGCTCGACCAGCGGTCCCGGGTCCCGAACTTTGCGACATGGGTCGTCGCGCCAGGCGGGGACTCGCCAATCTACTCCGCTCCGGATCAACTCCGGTGCACCCTGGCAAGACCTTGGAAGTCTAAACTGCCATTCCGTCTCGGAGGATGCGAGCGGACTCGTTTCCCGCGCGCTGCAACTGAGTAGCATCACGGTCCATCTACCAGATGTTCCCTCGCATGCCCGCTGGGTGGATAACGACTTCGGGAATGCGAGAATCCTCCTGACGCTCTCTCGACTCCATGTTTCACGTCATCGCAACGGACAGCTTGTGCCGCAGGTTTCAGGTTGGCGACACCATCGTCCGAGCCCTGGACGACGTCAGTCTGACGGTGACTCAGGGTGATTTCGTCGCGGTCATGGGGCCGTCGGGCAGCGGCAAGTCGACCCTGATGAACATTCTGGGGTGTCTCGATCGGGCCGACGACGGATCCTACCGGTTGCTGGACCAGTCGGTGGCAAGCATGGACGACGTCTCCCTCTCGTCACTTCGGAACCGGTACATCGGATTTGTGTTTCAAGGCTTCCACCTGCTGCCCCGTCTCACAGCACTCGAGAACGTCCTGCTGCCGCTGCGCTTTGCAAAGGATGCACGAACGGGTCAGGTTCAGCGAGCCAGTGATCTGATGGGGCGTCTGGGACTGGGGGACCGCATGCATCATAGACCCAACCAGCTGTCGGGCGGACAGCGGCAGCGCGCTGCCATCGCCCGTGCGCTTGTGATGGAGCCGCCCTTGTTGCTGGCGGACGAACCTACTGGCAATCTCGACTCCCGAACATCGGGGGAGATCATGGACTTGTTTGTGGAGCTGAACGACGAGGGTCAGACCATACTTGTCGTGACGCATGAAGACGAGATTGCCATGAAGTCGCATCGAGTCATTCTCATGCGGGATGGGAGAATTGAACGAGAGTCGTCGCGTCGAGAGCGGGTCCTGCCGGAAGCCATGCATGCGAATTGAACTTGTGCGACGGACCAGGTCGCGCACTTGCAGCCCGCACCGCTCGACGCCAAGATTCTTCACGGCTGTTGCCTTGGGATGGACAGCGCTCACCGGACCAGGCCTGCAGGCCGAGGCTCCACTTCTGACGGGAGTGGTCGCGGACGGAGACTCCCAGCAGATCATCATGCCGAGGCTGCCCGGCACCTGGATGCGCACCATCGCCTGGATGGCTCCGGAAGGGGAGTGGGTGGAAGAGGGGTCGGTAGTCATCCGTCTGGATCCCGACAACCTGATCACCAACGAGGAGGACGCGCGGATCGCGCTGGAACAGAAGCGACTCGAGGTGAAGCGTTCCCAGATTCAGAGGGAGCTTGACATTCACAATGCCCGTACGGAGGTGGTGAGGGCGGAATCTGCAGTGTTGATCGCACGAGTCGATGCAGAAGTTCCCGAAGACATACAGACCGGCCTGACGTACGAGCAAAGTCAGCTCGCGTTGCTGAACGCCGAGAACGCGCTGCAGCGGGCACAGGATGAGCTTGCGACCCAGCTCGAGTATCAGGAGATGCAGGCTCCCGTGCAGCGTCAACAGATCGAGCAAGCCGATCTGGAGTGGCGGAGGACCACAGATGCGCTGTCGGCCACGGAAATGCGCGCCGATCAGTCCGGCGTGATGATCTACGGCGAAAACGAGAGCACAGGAACCAAGATCTTTCCTGGCGAAACCTGTGCAGCCGGAACGTTGCTGGCTACCGTGGCCCGTCGAGAAGCGCTGCGCTTTCAGTTTTGGATTCACGAGGCGGACATTCAGCACATTCGCCCCGGAACCATTCTTCGAGTGACAGCGGATGCGCGAGCTGACTCCGATGTCGAGGCCGAAGTGGACTGGGTATCGCTGCAAGCGACCCCCCGAACCGGATGGGGAGAAGCAGGTCACTTCGAGGCTATGGCGTTGCCATTGGAACCCGTTCCCGAAGAGCTGGCTCCCGACATGTCCATCATGGCAGAGGTGCTGACACCATGACTGCCGTCGTAAGAGCTGGGTCGACTTCGAGAGCCGGGTGTGGAGGTCGATTCTCCGCATTGCTGCGCACTTGCATGTGGGCTGCCACGGTGGCAGCTTCCTGTGCTCAGGCGGAATGGCATCGTGTCGAGCGCGCCGATCTCCCAATAACGATTGCCACGACCGGGACCGTGGAATCCATGGACAAGGTACATATCGGGCCTCCCACGATTTTCGGTTGGCGCATGACCATCTCGATGATCGTTCCGGAGGGCAAACAGGTCAGGGAAGGTGAGGTGCTGGTTAGATTCGAGGGATCTTCCCAGGACCGTCGCATTACGCAGCTGGAATCCGATCTGGACCTGAAGACCAGCGAGCTTGCGGCTCTTCGGGAGCAACAAGTCAATTCCCTCGAGACCGAACGGCTTGCACTGGCTGAAGCCCGTAGCAACGCTGAGCGGGCAGCGCGCAAGGCGATTCAACCTGCCGAGAGCATTCCGGGCGTGGAATACCGGAAGCTCGTTGCTCAGATGGATCTGACCGCGAGCTTGTTGGCTCAGCAGGAGAAGGCGAACGAGTTGAAGAAGAGACTTCGGGCGCTCCAGGTCGAGCTGCTCGAAGTGTCCATTGCACGGCTCGAGAAGACTCTCGCGAGCGCAAGGGAGGACCAGGAGAAGTACGTGATCCGTTCCCCGAGAGAGGGCATTGCGGTGATCGGCTCCAAGTGGGACGGAGAGAAGCTGGACGTCGGGGATCGTGTGCACCCGGGACTCGTGATTGTCTATGTTGTGCAGGACGGCATGTACGGAGTCGAAGCGCACGTTCCTGAACACCTGGCCGCAAGCATCGAGGAAGGTCAGAGGGTGCTGATTCAGGGCGATGCTGCAAGCGGCGACGCCGTTGTCGGTTGGATAGACCGCGTCGAGAATTCGGTTCGTCGTGAGTCCAGAGGCTCGAGGGCCATGGTGCGAGGTTTCACCGTTCGCCTTGACGACCGCGACGTGAGCCACCTCAAGCTTGGCTCTTCGGTGCAATTGACCATCGAAACCGAAATTGCGCGAGGATCAGTCGCCGTTCCGGTCGAAGCGATCGTCTACCGGGAGGGCATTCCCGGCGTCGATTTGCCGACAGGGTGGCGCGAAGTGACTTTGGGAAGGAGGAGCGGTGAGTTCCTGTACATCGTCGAACAAGGCTTGGAGGAAGGCGAGAGGGTGCGAATGTGATCCGTCTCCCACTTCTGCTCACGCTTTGCGTTTTGCTAGGCGGGTGCGTGGATGACGCGCCGTCACGGACCGCGATAAGCGTCACCCCGGAAAGGCAGGTGTTCGAGGTCAAGGGCCGTGGCGAGCTGGTGCCGTCTGAGTCCGTGTCCATCTTGATGCCGAGCGAGGTGGAGATGGTGTTCAACATCCTGTGGCTGGCCCCGGAGTACTCGGAGGTGAAGACAGGGGATGTCGTTGCGAGATTCGATGCCAGTGAAATCACCAACCAGCGCGGCTCGAACCAAGTTCAGATGGCGGTGCAAGGCGTCGCGGTGGAGAGACGTTCCCTGACGATCGGATCGGGTCGGCTGAAGATCGATCACGAACTCGAGCGCGTCGACGGCGAGACCGACATCGCGGAGACCTACGTGGAAGTGGATCCCCGGGTGTTCAGCCAGAATCAGATCATCGATGCGGTCAGCGACTTGGAGTACCTGTCCGTCCAGGATTCTTTCTATCGGTGGCAGGCGGACACTCACGACCGACGTTCGACCGCGGAGACCATGCAGCTGAAAGCGCAGTGGCAAGTGTTCGCAACCCGCATGTCCCAGTACGACGAAGCCTTGGAACTGATGGAAGTGACGAGTCCTGCCGACGGTGCATTCGTCTACGCGACAACGCCGTGGGGTGCAAAAATCTCCCGCGGCCTGCCCGTCTTCGCTGGCCGGTCCATCGGCCTCATCCCGGTGAAGGGCAAGATTCGCGCTCGGATCTTCATTCCGGAGGTCGAGGCAATTGGCCTTGAGGTCGGCCAGTCGGCAAGGATCCAGCTGGATAGCAACCTCGTGCGGGAATACGAGGGATCGGTGGTAAGCGTTTCGGCAGTAGCGAGCGCTCCAAAAAGCGACGACCCGCGCCGGTTCTTCATCGTGGAGGCCGACCTTGAAGAGTTTGACGGCGAGGTGATGCGGGTTGGGGCGAAGCTGACTGCTTTCGTGCAGACAGCCGCACTCGACCAGGCCTTCGCTGTTCCCCAGCAGTCCGTGTTCTTCGAGCAGGAGCAAGCGTTCGTTTACGTGATCGAGGGAGGCGATCAGGTCAAGCGCAAGATTGACATCGGATTGCGTAGCCCTACGTTGATTGAGGTTGCGAACGGGCTCCGGCCCGGAGATCTCGTCAGCATCATGCCGCCGGCATGATGCTGCCCGACGCTTCGTGCGGGTCGGTGGATCGAACGAATTGAAATCCCTCCGACTTCAATGGGCGAATCTGGTGGCCATGGTGGTGCCGGATGTGCGAGTAGCAATCGACCAGCTCGCTCACCATCAGCTTCGGTCCGCGCTGACTCTCTTGGGCATGGTGTTTGGAGTTGGCGCCGTCATCGCCATGCTCGCGGTTAGCGAAGGAGGACGGATCGAGGCGCTCAAGATGATCGAGGGCATGGGTGCAAGAAACCTGATCGTCAAGTCGGTCGTGCCTGACGAGACCGCGATCCAGGACCTTCGCAAGCACTCCGCCGGGTTGTCTATTGCGGATGCAGAAGCCATTCAGGAGACCATGCCGTTCGTCGAGCGGTGGGCCGGCATGAGGTCGATCTCGCCTTGGGCGCTTATCTCGGACGAAGGACAGCCAAACGCTTCCGTCTGGGCGGTGAGTCCTGCATTCTTCTACCTCACCAGCCTCGACGCCATCGAGGGACGCCTGTTCACCGCGGACGACGATCTTCGGTACGCGCAGGTCGCGGTGCTTGGCAACTCGGTCGCGAGGAAGCTGTTTCCGCACGGTTACGCTGTTGGAAAGCGGTTCAAGATCAACCATGTATGGTTCCGGGTTGTCGGGGTCTTGCACGATCGGCAGCTCCCGGGCGAGGAGTTTCAGGGCGAGAAAGTCGGTGGCGAGAGCGAACGGATCTACGTACCGTTGCATACAGGACTGCGCCGGATGGAAGTTTCGGCCTGGCGGTCCGAGCTGGAGGAGCTGAAGGTTCAGATGGCTCCGGGATTGGAGCCGGGCCTAGTCTCACGCGCCATCAATCATCTGCTGGAACGCAGGCATGGAGGGCAGCCCGACTACGAGTTGGTGATTCCCGCTCGATTGCTTGCGCAGCAACGCGAAACGCAGCAGATCTTCACGATTGTCATGTCCGCCGTTGCGGGCATCTGTCTCTTGGTGGGTGGCATAGGGATCATGAACATCATGCTCGCCAGTGTGCTGGAACGCAAGTCTGAGATAGGCTTGCTGCGGGCGGTTGGGGCTCGGCAGGCCGATGTCGTGCGCCAGTTCCTGGTGGAAACGACAGTCATTGCACTAGTAGGAGCGTTGGCGGGTGTCGTGCTTGGAGTAGCGATCGCCTACGCAATAGCGGGGTTCTCTGGCTGGGCCGTGGCTTGGTCAGTTCCGGTGATCATTCTGGCCGTGGTTGTCTGCGTGTCCATAGCAGTCGCGTTCGGCGTCTATCCAGCCATGTCGGCGGCGCGATTGGACCCCGTGGCCGCATTGCAGTCCGACTGAAGAGACTCGGAACGATCATTGGCAATCCGTCTCTTTGCGCCGATTGAATCTGGGTTCAGGATTGGGCGGTGGACTGGAACCGTTTCTCCTGATTGACAGACCTTCTCGAAGCGCCGGCGCTCGCTCCTAACACGGCGAGCACCAGAGGCGATTCGACTCTGAACGAAGCGGGTTTTGGGGCCCTGCAGGTTGCGGATTCCTCCAGCGTGAGCGAACGTGGTCCAGCCAGAGTGCCTCGAGCTGGACGCAGGAGTCGACTGTGAGGTCACGCACACCGGTTCTCAGCCCGGCATCGAAATTGTCGCGGGCGAACGGCCCAAGGTCGAGCCTCACGTTGGAGCTGTCCATGAATTCATCAATTCCATTCCCATGTCCTCGAAGGTCTTGACGCTTCTTGTGGTTACTGCCATTCCGCTTCACCGGGCAATCACCGGGATCCGGCCGTCCGCAAGCGGTGCCGGACGACCGCGCGCACGTTGTTTTGCAACAGCTCTCGCGTACGCTTGAACTGGTAACGTGTCGAGCGCCAGCATCGAGCCCGGTAACAGCCCATCGAGATTCTGCATGGTTTCTTTCGGAACTCAGCGCCGCCTTGAACCCTCGGGCGGGAACGCCTCGCCTGCGCGGATCTCCGAGGTCGTGACGCCTTTGCCGAAGGGGTCCTCCATGCGTGGGCCGTCATGCCACGCCACTACCCGAGGGTTAGGGCCCCGCATGGGTTTTCACACGAAGTCACTGTCAAGAACGATCATGCGTTTGCCGTTGGACCCCATGGAACTTGGGCGGCGCGCATTTCGGGCGACACGGACACCGCGGCTTGATCCGATGCACGTTGGTGGAGCTGAAGATTGGCGGATGCTCATTCGTTTCGAAGCGACCCACTGCGCAGGGTCGGCAGTGGCGTAGCGCACGGTCGCCAGAGCGGAGGGTGATCGAAACCTGCTCCACCGCAGAGGGGGCCAATCGCGCCAACGGAGACTCCTGCGAAAATGGGGCATGGACGACTACGATGCACAGCGCGCTTGACGATCTGACTCCATCGTTGCATGGCCTGCTTGACCGCTACATTGAGATCCAGCTGGGCAAACCCTCCGGTCTCGTCGGTTTCTGGAGCAGGCACCCGCAACACTTGCCGGCCCAGGACCTGAGATGTGGTCCGGTTCGCTTCCATCTCACACAAGACGCCTGATCAGGGAGGCCTCTTTGTCGACAAACAAGCATGCTCTGTTGAGTGTTTCGGACAAATCCGGCATCGTCGAGTTCGCCGAGGGCTTGGAGGAGGCAGGTTGGTCGTTGATCTCGACCGGAGGCACCGCTAGGGTGCTGAAAGGAGCCGGGCTGGCCGTACGTCAGGTGTCGGATTGCACCGGCTTCCCCGAGATGATGGAAGGGCGGCTCAAGACACTCCATCCCGTGGTGCACGGAGGAATTCTGGGCAGGCGCGAAACGGACGTGGCAGTCATGGATGAACATGGGATGGTTCCTATCGATCTCGTCTGCGTCAATCTCTATCCGTTCGAGGAAGTGGTTGGCAATCCCGATTCTTCGGAAGGCGACGCGATCGAGAACATCGACATCGGCGGACCGGCGATGATCCGTTCCGCGGCGAAGAACCACCGAAACGTGCTTGTGGTGGTTGACCCGACCGACTACTGCAGGGTGCTGAGTCGGCTCACTGCAGACAGCGTCGATGCAGACTTTCGACGAAGGTTGGCGGCCAAGGCGTTCAGGAGAACTGCCTGGTACGACGCAGGGATCTCTTCATGCTTCTCGGGCAGCGAGGAACTGCCGGACGAGTGGGTTCTACCTCTTCGGAAGCGAGCCTCCCTCAGGTATGGCGAGAATCCTCATCAGCGAGCCGGGTACTACTCGGACAGCGTGTCGGGACGTCCAGAGCCGTTTCGCCAAGTGCATGGCGTGGAACTCTCGTTCAACAACATCGCGGACATGTCGGCCGCGGTGAACTGCGCCAGTGAATTGATGGGCACGGGCTCGCCGGCCTGCGTGATCGTGAAGCCGTGTGGAGCCGCGCTGGCAGAGGACCCGGCGGTTGCCTATGAACGAGCGTTTGCCTGCGATCCTGTTTCCGCCTACGGCGGCGTGCTTTGCTTCAATCGACCGCTCGACCGCACGCTCGTGGATCGAGTGATAGGCAATCAGTTCGTGGAACTCGTCGCCGCTCCGCAGATCGAACCGGGGGCTGTTGCAGTTGCAAACAAGCGCCGCAACCTGCGGCTCGTAGAGGTTGCCGTGCCGCCTGAGCGTCAACGTTGGCACGTCGTCCCAGCGATTGGAGGACTCTTGATTCAGCAGCCCCACGATGGCAGCATTCCCGATGGGCACCTCAAGGTTGTCACCCAGAACAGACCCGACGGGAAGTGGGACGACTTGTTCGTCGCGTCGCGAGTCTGTGCATGGGTGAAGTCCAACGCAATCGTCCTTGCGAAGGACGGCCAGACGATTGGAATCGGGGCAGGCCAGGCGAACAGAGTAGCGAGCTGTCGCCTAAGCGTCATGAACGCTCGCAAGGCCGGATTGGATACTGAGGGCGCTGTGATGGCGTCGGACGGATTCTTTCCGTTTCGGGACTCAC
>JAGWBL010000193.1:1455-4433 GCA_021295935.1 Pseudomonadales bacterium | reverse complement strand
CTCGGTCGCCGGACGCCAAGGCGATTCGAAAGGATCGATCACGATGGTGGACACCGTCTGGTCAGGCTCGGTGCGAAACAACGAACGTTCCACGACATTCTTGAGTTCCCTGACGTTTCCGGGCCAACTGTGTTGCTCCAGCGCCGTTTTCGCTTCCGCAGTGAATCCCGCGAAGAAATTGCGATTGAGAGTCTTGGCCATCGCGATGGCGAAGTGCTCGCCCAAAAGCAGTACATCGCCGTCTCGTTCTCGCAACGGAGGGAGCGTGATGACTTCGAATGCGAGGCGATCGAGCAAATCCATTCGAAACTGTCCCTGATCGGCCATGCTCATCAAGTCCAGATTTGTCCCTGCGACCAGGCGCACGTCCACCGTGAGCCTCTTCGTGCCGCCCAATCGCTCGAACGTCCCGTACTCGATGAGTCGCAACAGCTTCTCCTGCACTCGAATCGAGGTTGTCGAGAGTTCGTCGAGAAACAGGGTTCCGTGGTCGGCGCGTTCGCACCTTCCCTGGTGTCGACGCACCGCCCCGGTGAAAGCTCCGACTTCATGTCCGAACAGTTCGGACTCCATCAGCGTTTCGCTGATGGCCGCGCAATTCAGCTGGAGGTACACCGATTCCGATCGAGGGGAGAGTTAGTGCAGCCGCGCCGCCATGAGTTCCTTGCCCGTGCCCCGTTCGCCTACGAGCAACACCGGGTTTCCCAGAGCTGCCGCGGCCGAGACTTGCTCCAAGGTCTGAAGGAAGGCGGGAGACTCGCCGATCAAGCGATCAGAATCTGATTGCATGGTGCGAAGTGTACCACATTATGGCTAATAATGCCAAGAGTGTTGAGATGCCAGTTTTCAGACGCTCGGCCAGAAAGTCAGTAAATCAGAGACTTGAACCTCATCCCGAAATGTGGCACGGATCTTGCTTGCATATGGGTATCCGACCATCGCCAACAGGAGATAGGATCATCATGGGCGTGTTCTCTCGAATCAGCGACATTTTCAATTCCAACATCAACTCGATGTTGGACAAGGCGGAAGACCCTCAGAAGATGGTGCGACTCATCATCCAGGAAATGGAAGAGACCCTGGTCGAGGTTCGCTCCACCGCGGCTCGGGCTCTCGCCGACCGCAAGGAACTCACACGCAAGGGGGATCTCGCTTCCGCCGAAGCCGGGGAATGGGATCGCAAGGCGGAACTGGCGCTTCGCAAGGAGCGAGAGGATCTTGCGGAGCTCGCTCTCGTCGAGCGTGTCAAGTGCAACGAGCTGTCCGACAGCATCCAGCAGGAGCTGCAGGTTCTGGAGAGCACACTCGCCGTGCTCAACGATGACATCGCGAAGCTTGAGGACAAGCTCCAGGACGCCAAGAAGCGCCAGACTTCGCTCATGGTGCGAGGCAATGCCGCGAAAGTGCGGCTCGGGGTGAGGAGACAGCTCTCACGTCAAAACGTCGATGAAGTCCTCGAGCGGTTCGAGCAGCATGAACGCCGCCTGGACGAATACGACGGAAGAATCGAAGCCTACGACTTGGGAAGCCGTTCGCTTGCGGAACAGATCGAAGAGCTCGAGGGCGACGATCGCATTCGTGGTGAGCTCGAAGCTCTCAAGAAGCGAATAGGATCCGAGGAGATGCCACGCTCGGAACCCAGCAGCTAGGCATCGACGCTCAGAAAGTCAAGAGTGCGGAGGACACGATGGAAGACACGTTTCTAACCCTGCTGCTCGTGCAGGGAGTCCTGTTCCTGGTGGTGGTGTGCCCGATGTGGCTGGCACTTCACTACAAGAAGATCTACCGTAGCCAACGAATGCTGACCGAAGAGGAACACATTGAGCTGGAACGACTCACCGAACTGGCTGAGTCCATGGGGGAGCGGATCACGACGCTCGAGTCGATTCTCGACGCGAGTACCGAGCGATGGCGTCGCACTGAGAAGTCGGACCAGGAAGGAGGTCACCATGACACTGCATGACCGCGATCCGATGGATGAACGTGAACTGCCGTATCCCGAACGCGGGATGCTGCTCGGCGTATGCAAGAACCTGTCGGTGGATGCCGGATTCCCAATCTGGCTCACACGCGTACTGGCCATCCTCGCCTTCCTGTGGGTCAACATCTTCGCCATCCTCGGATACCTCGTGCTGTTCGGCTTGTTCTACTCCCGAATGCCTGGAGCGCGAATGCGAAGGCACCGTGTGTTCAAGCCCGCTCGAAGTTCGAGATTGAGCCGATCGGGCATGGAGGCTCATGCGCGCGAACCCAAGAGGCGGAAGAGCACAGTCGATGGACGGCGCGCGAATCTCGCCGAAGCGCGAAAGGCCATGATGGCTTGCGAGGCTCGCATGCAACGCATGGAGCGGTACGTGACGTCGGACCGGTTCCGCTTCGATCAGGAGTTTCGGACGCTCTGACAACGAGCCAAGAGACTGGAAGGAATGTCCCAAGGAATGTGTGGACGTGGCATTGGCCACAGACGCGCGGGGACAGCGACCGACTCATCCTCCTGACCGTGTTACCAAGCCACCCTCAAGTGCAGCGACGTGCAACTCGCTTGGGCCGCGGTTGAAGTCAGGATCGCAAGGGCGTCGCACGCCTTGCCGGCATTCCTTCCAGTTGAACAGGTCTGGCACAATCAGCGGTGACGCGCCGGATTCGTTGCAGCGAGTGCCTTGAGACGGGCAGGCGCAAAACGACGAAGTGCGCTGCGTTGCGGACTCTTACCCGTCACCGAACGAACAGCCCCTCGAGAGCGCCGGGTCCACGATCGCCGTTGACTGAACATGACCCCGGATCCGTCGCTCCCGTCCAGAGCGTCCGTCGAGGTTGGGCGGCGTGAATCGCCCAACCACTGAACTCTTCTACGATATCCGCTTCTGCGATCGGCACCGCGGCTTGTCTCCTGGGCGTCGTGTTCGATGCTTCTCCAAGTGCGTGAGGGCGCGGCATCATTGCCCGCGGACCGATCATGAATTGAACAGCTGCAATTC
>JAGWBL010000193.1:0-1180 GCA_021295935.1 Pseudomonadales bacterium | reverse complement strand
CGTCGAGCATGTGGAAGTGGCAACGCTGGCGCTGGCCCGCGACGTCGGCATTCGGGCGGCGAAGGCGTCATTGGCATGGCCCGACACCCTCTTTCGAGTTGCCGTTGTAGAGCGTTTCTACCCTGGCGGCGACGGAAGTAGTCGCAGGCGCCATTTGTCCGCGCAGTCGTTCATCGGCGCGTCCAAGCGGGACCCAGACCCGCGGTTCTGCACGAACCTTGGGGATGGATCGCGCATGCCCCGCAGAACCGGCAGCCGGGCGTTTGCCGAACTGGAGGAGTTGCATCGACACATTCCGTTCTCAATTCTGGGGTCGACGACCACTCGGGCAACCTTGGACTGCTGTACGACAGAAGTGACGATTGGACGCTCTCGCCGGCTTTCGACATCAGGAACTCCCCTCGACATCCGCACTTGAATGCGGGGATCAGCGAGCGGAGCGGTTGGGAGCCGTCCGTCGAGGCGGGGTCGAGACCGCGCCTTTCTTCGAGTTGCTGAGGGCAGGGCCCCAGCCTGCGCCGCGGAGGTCGCGGCCAAGATTCCTGGACGATGGCGCGAGCGCCTTCTGAAGAACGGCGTCATGGAGAAGCAGTGTTCGGAGTACTCAGCCGCGTTCGAACACGAACAGACGAACGTCGCGTTGCGCATGAGTCGACGGATATCCAGCCCGAGGAGGCAAGGCGCAGGGTTGCGTGAACGCAAGCAACTTCGCATCAGGAAAGGGAGCCATTGCGAATTGCAGGACGGACACTCAAGTCCTGGAGTGTCATACCGCCGCATTGGGTGTTTACCCGAATACAGGGTTGTCAACCGGCTACGCATCTCCAATTCGGCGTCCCGCGGCATTGCGCCATCCAGGGCGTACAACCATCTCCGCGTACTTGCTGGCGCTGCATTGCAGCCAGTGTGATGACGTAGGAGCCGCGACCAGTCCAAACGGTCGTAAACAGGCTTCAAGACTTGTTCTACAACACGAATGCTCGACTTGCGAAACACTTGCGGCAAGTGCCAGGGATCCCGCCGGTGAAGACGCTGGCTCCGTGCCGCGGGCAGGTGTCTAACTCAATCGCGTTTCCATAGCGTCCCAAACCGATTCAACTCTTGAATCGGTTCTTCCGAGACTTTCATGAGCTCGAATTGGAGCATGGCGCAACGCTTCCGATGCCCTTTCTGGATGCAT